>JAYVJS010000406.1:0-5718 GCA_043769075.1 Gemmatimonadota bacterium
CATGGAGGTCGACCTCGTGACGAGCGCCCTGCGGATGGCGTGCGACGCGCGGCAGCCGGCGCGCGGCGTGATCTTCCACAGCGATCGCGGGAGTCAATATGCGTCCGAGGCGTATCGGACCGAGCTGGCGGCGCACGGCATGCTGGCGAGCATGAGCGGGAAGGGCGACTGTTATGACAATGCCGTCGCGGAGAGTTTCTTCGCGACGCTGGAGTTCGAGCTGGTGATGACGAGCAACTGGCACACCCGCGACGAGGCACGACGCGCCATCTTCCGGTACATTGAGACGTGGTACAACCGGAAACGGCGGCACTCCACGCTCGGGTATGTCAGTCCGGCAGCGTACGAAGCGCAGTTACCGATGGCCGCGTAGTTCCTTGACTTACGCGTCCACTTTTTCGGGGCAAGTCCAGTATCGACCTGTACCACGTAGTCGGATTGTGGAGATCCCTTCTCACTCATATTGACAGAGAGGGGTCCGCCGCCGCGCTGTCGGATCGGGCCAGGTCCCTTGGCGCTGATTGTATGGCATCAGGGGATCATCGTTTCGAGCGGCCTCCCAGATGGCGACAACCATCCAGATCGGCAAGTCTCGGAGAATCGTTTCAAACGCAACCAGCTGGAGTCGTTCGGCGGGCGAGAATTCCCGCCGGTATTTCGGTTTTGTCATCCCACGAAGGTAGGGAGCGAGGATCAACGGAAGACCCTGGTCCGTTACGCCATCAGCCGCGGCCATCGAGTCACCACCTTCACCCGCGGACGGCGGGTGGCGGACCTGCCCGACGGCGTCACCAGGCTGGCGGGCGATCGAAACGGCCAGGTTCAAGGACTCAAAGGCAAGCGGTGGGACGCGGTCATCGACGATTCCGCCACCGACCCAGACTGGGTGGCCGCTCTCGTTCCGGCCCCTCGCCGAAACGGTCCGCGATACCTTGGCCTGGTGGCCCGACGGTAAGGCCGAGGGGTTAGCGCCCCGCCTTGGTGTACACGATTTCACCCCCGATGACCGTCATGACGTTCGTCGTCGTCAGGATGTCGGCCTCAGGAATCGTCATGATATCGCGATCGAGAATCGTCAGATCGGCCCACTTACCCACCGTGATCGAGCCCCGTTTGTTCTCCTCGAATGCCGCAAACGCCGCATACTTGGTGAACATCTTGAGTGCCTCGGCCCGGCTGACCTTCTGCTCCGGATGCCACAATGAATCCGGCCCGGCTTTGCCCCGAATGTCGCGCCGGGCAACCGCCGCGTAGAACTCGATCATCGGTTCGCCCCGCTCCACCGGAGCGTCCGACCCGCCCGCCACCGGCACCCCCATATCGATGAAGGTCTTCCAGGCGTAGGCACCCTGTAATCGCTTGGCACCAAGGCGGGCCGGAGCGAAGTACAGATCGCCGATGGCATGGGACGGCTGCATCGACGGAATCACCCCAAGCTCTTTGAACCGCGGGATATCCGCCAGGTGGATGATCTGGGAGTGTTCATCCCGCCATCGGGGTTCCTTGACGAGCCGCTTTTCGCCCTTTGGGACCGCCTTGAACGCGGCGGCGTACATGTCCAGCACCAGACGGTTGCCGGCGTCTCCGATCGCGTGGGTCTCGACTTGAATACCCCGTTCGAGGGCCCGGACCATCATGGTCCGAAACGCGGCCGTGTCGGTCGTCAGCAAGCCGTGGGTCTTGGCCTCGTCGCTGTAGGGATCGAGCAACAAGGCCCCGCGTGAGCCTAACGCCCCGTCCACGACGACCTTGAGCGTCCGCAGAGTGTAGCGGCCCCCGAACTCGTCGACGCTCGCCCCGTGTGCCAGCAGTGAGTCCGCGTCGGCACCCGGCGCCCCGATGGCCTGATAGGTCCGGAGCTTGATCAACCCCTGGCCGTAGAGCCGCCGGATCCGGGCGACGTCAGCCCATGGGACGCCGGCATCATGCACCTGGGTCCACCCCAACCCGACACTACGCCGAGCTCCAAGAACGTAGGCGGAGTCCTGGTCGGCGGACGTCGGCGGCGGGACCACTCGATAGAGGAGCCCCATCGCTCCGTCGATCAACATCCCGGTGAGTTCGCCCTGAGCATCCTTGTTGAGGGCGCCTCCTGGGGGCGCCGGGGTAGCCGTGGTGATCCCCGCAAGCGCCAGCGCTTTGGCATTCGCGACCAACGAATGCCCGTCCGCGCGCACCAATACCACGGGGTTGTTCGGGGCAATCCGGTCGAGGTCCTGACGGCTTGGAAACTCCTGGGGAACCCAGAACGTCTCAATCCACCCACGTCCGGTGACCCAGTCGCCGGCCTTCGTGGTAGCAACCCGCTCGGCCACCTTGGCGAGGAACAGGGCCTTGGTGCCGGTGCCCTCGAGATTGAGGACCATTTCCCGCTCCCCGACGCCGCTCAGGTGGTAGTGCGCATCGGCCAGACCGGGGAGGACGGTCGCGCCGGCCAGATCTTCGACCCGGGTGGTCGATCCCACAAATTTTGCGACCTCGGCGTTCGATCCGACGAAGACAATGTCGGGACCGCGAATCGCCACCGCCTCGGCCTTCGGCGTCTGGTCATCGGCGGTGTAAACGACCCCATTCTTGAAAACGAGGTCGGCGGGGGGCGTGGCGGCGGCACATCCGGTCAAGAGCGCGAATGGGAGCAGATAGAGTCGATTCATGGCTGTAACGTGACGCCCGCGGGGTCGACAGGCAAGGCCTCCCTTGTGCCCCGGCGGCCGAGCGCTACGATTGCTCAATGAGGCGAACCCTCGGCACCCTCCTGATTCTCTTGGCGGCCGGCTGTAAGTCAGAGTCGGACGTCCTGGCCCCGCCGCCCGATCGGCTCCGCGCGGCCCCAGCCGAGCTGCCTCCGGCTCTGCCGCCCACCGTCGTCAACATGCCGCTGTTGATCGATCTCAACATCGCCGCCGACGTGATGGAGCAGGAACTCCCCCGGCGTTTGGGGAACATCAACCAGCGAATCTCGATTCCGGGCAAGAAACGGGGCGCCTTTGCCTACGAGATCACCCGGAGCCCGTTCGCCATCAATGTCAGGGGCGACACCTTTCAAATCGCGGCCACGATCCGATATCAGGGCCGTGGTTGGTACGATCCGCCGATTGGCCCGGATGTCAGCGGCTCCTGCGGCACCGCAGGCAAGGAGCCTAGGGCCCGAGTCGCCATCTCGATTCGGCCGGAGATCAACCGGGACTGGCAGCTGGTGGCCCAACCAAAGCTGAGCTATCTCGGTCCGCTCACGAAAACCGAACGCGATCAGTGTGAAGTGACCTTTCTCAAGATCGATGTGACAGGCAAGGTTCTCGCCGCCGCTCGAGGCGCCATCCGTGGTCAGTTTCCGAAGTTGGCCGCCAAGTTGAAGACCATGGACGTCAAAGGCGAGGTCGAGAAGGTCTGGAATGAGATCCAGAAGCCGATCCGGCTGGCGGACAGCGTGTGGCTGTTGCTCCGCCCCGAAGGCGTCCGGCTCGGCCAACTCGCCGGCACCCGTGAGATGCTCGGCGGTACCATCGGCATCGTGGCACGGCCCAAGATCGAAACCGGGCCTAAGCCATCGGTGGCACTGATCCCCCTTCCCGCCCTTGAGCCGCCGGCCGGCGAAACCGGTCTCGACCTGCTGACCGAGGGCCGGTTCGACTATCTCCTGATCAACAGCAGTCTCTCGAAGGCGCTGGCGGGAAAAACGATCAAAGTCCCGGGCGGAACGGTTGAAATAAAGGAGGTGGCGGCCTACGGAATCGGGGGCGGCCGGCTTGCCCTCGGAGTCAGGTTCGGCGGCACGAGTTCAGGGCAGATCTACTTCGTCGGCACGCCGAAGTACGACGAGTTGACCGGCCGGATCGAGGTGCCCGACCTCGACTACGACGCCTCGACGACGCCGCTGTTGGTCAAGAGCCTGGCCTGGCTCAAGGCGGATCAGATTCGGGACTTCCTCCGGGCCAAAGCCACCTTCCCGTCGGCCGAGACCATGGAGCGGCTCTCGACCCTTGCCGCCAAGGGAATGAACCGGGAGTTGGTGCCGGGCGTGTTCCTGAGTACCTCTCTCAACAAAACCCAGATCCTCCGATTGCTACCTCGGAGCGATGCGCTCTACCTCCAAGCCCACGCCACCGGGCAGGCGGCGCTTTATGTAACCGACGCCTTTTTCGCGCGGCTCTCGGGCGCGAAACCCGACTCAACCCCCCACTAGAAGCCCGCCCCGGCCCGCCGGGCGGAACCACCGTACTTGACAGACCGGGATCAGTTTAATAACCTATTGGTTGTGCAACTGATTGGTTATCGACACTCGACTCCTCGGCGACTCGACCGGACTTTCGCGGCTCTCGCCAACCCAACTCGCCGCGCCATTCTCGTCCTTTTGGCTTCGGGCGAAATGTCGGTGACCGCGTTGGCCGAGCCGTTCAAGATGAGCCAGCCGGCCATCTCGAAGCACCTCAAGGTGCTGGAACAGGCCGGCCTGATCTCGACCGGCAACGACGCGCAGCGAAGGCCCCGGAAACTCGAGGCCAAGCCACTCGCCCAGGCCACCGCATGGCTGGCGGATTTTCGGCGGTTCTGGGAAGCGTCCTTCGTCCGGCTCGACGGTTTGCTGGACGAACTGCAAGCAGAAACGAATCAACCCAAGGGGCGGAAGAGCGCCTCAAAGAAACGGAGCCGGCATGTTCTACCCTGATACCTTCACCCTCACCACGCCCACCGATCGCACCATTCAGGTGACCCGGGATTTCAACGCACCCCGCCGGCTCGTGTTCGACGCCTTCACCAAACCCGATTTGGTCCGGCAATGGCTACTGGGCCCGCCAGGCTGGACGATGCCGGTGTGCGAGATCGACCTCAAGGTGGGTGGCTCCTACCGGTATCGCTGGCGCCATGAATCCGACGGCCGCGAAATGGGTATGGGCGGGGAATTTCGCGAAATCGTGGTGGGCGAGCGTCTCGTGGCTACCGAGCGATTCGACGACGCGTGGTACCCTGGCGATGCCCTGGATACGACCGTGTTCACCGAACAGAGCGGCGTGACTCGGATCACCCTGACCGTCCTCTACGAATCGACCAAAGCCCGGGATACGGCGCGCTTCTCCGGCATGGAAAGCGGAATGGCCGCGGGCTACAACAGACTCGAAGAAATCCTGTCGCCACTTCTCTTGGGAGGCGCCCAATGACCGTCACGAAGCAAAAGATCACCCCGTTCCTCTGGTTTGACGGCCAGGCCGAAGAAGCCATGCACTACTACGTGTCAATCTTCAAGAACTCCAGGGTCGGTACCGTCGCACGGTATGGCGCGGCTGGCCCAGGTCCGGAGGGGTCGGTGATGTCGGCTACGTTCGTTCTTGACGGGCAGGAGCTCTTTGCGCTGAATGGCGGGCCAAAGTTCCAGTTCACCCCGGCCATTTCCTTCTTCATCAACTGCGACACCCAGGACGAAGTCGACACGCTCTGGACCAAACTGTCGGAAGGTGGCAGGACCGACCGATGCGGATGGCTGCAGGACAAGTTCGGCCTCTCGTGGCAGGTTGTGCCGAGCATCCTCACTCGCCTATTGCAAGATCGAGACAAGGGCAAGTCCGCCCGCGTAATGCAAGCGATGATGACGATGACCAAGCTGAACGTCGCGGAACTGCAAGCGGCGTATGACCGGCCGTGACGACGCCTTCGCGCCGTGCTGAGTCGGCCACGCTGGAGGCCCACGTCCAAGCGGCCTTGCAGTGGCTGAAGGCCCACAGC
>JAYVJS010000407.1:0-9061 GCA_043769075.1 Gemmatimonadota bacterium
CTCCTCGCTGTCGACCGCCCGCAAGGCGGCCAGCAAGAGCGGGACATCTCGTTCGAGGGGGGCTAAGAGCGACTCCCACTCCTCCACGGCGCCGGCCCGGGCCGAGGCCTCGAGGGCGGCAAATCGCTCGGACAGGGCGGTGGCACCAAACCAGGCGCAGGACGACTTGAGCGTGTGAGCAATGAGGCGAACGTCAATCGCATTCCCCTCCGCGATTCCCCGGGCAAGAGACTGGAGCCGATCCGGGGTCGTGGCCGCGAAGGTGCCGATGAGCTTGGTCAGCACAGAGACCCCGTCAGATCCGATGAACCGGAGTTGATCGAGGGCAGCTCGGTTCAACTCGATCGGCTCGCCGCGGAGTGGCGGGACGGCCGGCAAAGGAGAGGCCGATTCGACCTTGGCTCCGGTCCACTTCGCGACCGCCGCCCGGAGGTCGGCCAGCGCCAGCGGCTTGGTGAGGAAATCGTCCATACCGGCCGCGAGGCACCGCTCCTTGTCTCCCTGCAACGCGGAAGCGGTCAGGGCAACAATCGGCAACCGGGCCCGGATCGGATCGGCCGCCTCGCGTTCCCGAATCATACCGGTGGCCTCATAGCCGTCGAGCCGGGGCATCATGCAGTCCATCAAGACCAAGTCGAACGACTCTTCCTCGACCAGCGTTAGGGCCTGCTCGCCGTCGCCGGCCAGCCGAACGGTACAACCCAACTGCTCGAGGAACGAGGCCGCCACTTGCTGATTGACCTCGTTGTCGTCAGCGACCAACACCCGGGCGCTCAGTGGTCCTTCGGACCGGGTCTGCTTCGGCTGGCGTGGGACCCTTCGGTGTCGGCCCAACATTGCCGCGACCGAGTCGCGCAGATGCTCCGACCGGATCGGCTTGGTCAGGACGGCATCGACGACTCCGTCCACCTCGATCTCGGTTGGCTCGACAACCGACGTGAGCAGCAGCAGCGGAAGCCCTGCGAAGGCAGGGGCAGCCCGGATCTGACGCGCCAGCTCGAGGCCGTCCATCTCGGGCATCATCAGGTCGAGAATGGCCAAATCGAAGTAAGCCGGCTGGTTTCGCCCCAGCGCCTCCAGTGCGGCCCGCCCGCTGACCACCGCCTCGGCCGCCACACCCCACGACGCCGTCTGGTGAACCAAGATGTCGCGGTTCGATGCGTTGTCGTCGACCACCAACACCCGAAGTCCTTCAAGGCCCGGCATATCCTCCACGGGCCGGCCGGCGTTCCGAGTGAGCCGGAGGATCATCCAGAAGGTCGATCCGGTGCCGGGAGTGCTCTCGAGGCCGATCTCCCCCCCCATCAATTCGCAAAGTTGGCGGGCGATGGCGAGGCCAAGCCCGGTACCGCCAAACCGGCGGGTCAGCGACGTATCCGCTTGGGTAAAGGGATTGAAGAGGCGAGCCTGGACCGCGGGGCTGATCCCGATGCCCGTGTCTTGGACCTCGATCCGGACGGTAAGCTCGTCGTCGGTGGCGGCCATGGCGGTGGCTCTGAGCACCACTTCGCCCTTCTCGGTGAACTTGAGGGCATTCCCGGCCAAGTTGACAAGGATCTGCCGGACCCGGGACATGTCACCCCGGACGTGGGTTGGGAGGTCTTCCGGAACCGAGCAGGCCAACTCCAATCCTTTTCCGTGGGCCCGCGGCGCCAGCATCTGGGCGACGTCTTCGATCAATTCTCGGAGATCGAAGTCCACCGGATGCAGGGTGAGCTTCCCGGCTTCGACCTTGGAAAAATCGAGGATGTCATTGATGATATCGAGCAGCGACTCGGCCGAACTGGCGGCGATCCCCGCGTATTTACGCTGGCCTTCGTCGAGAGGCGTCCGGCCCAGCAGCTCGAGCATTCCGAGCACCCCGTTCATCGGAGTCCGGATTTCGTGACTCATGTTGGCCAGGAACTGCGACTTGGCGCGACTCGCGGCCTGGGCCTCTTCGGCCAACCGAAGGGCATCGTTGGTGGCGCGCTCCAGTTGCGCGGTTCGGTCCTCGACTTTTTGTTCCAGGGTCCGCTGTTGTTCCTTGACTTCGGCCCGCGACACCCGAAGGTCGGACACCATCGCGTTGAACGCCTCGCCGAGGGTTTCCAGTTCATCGCCGGTCTTGAGGGTGGTGTGATGATCGAGCCGCCCGGCCTGGACGGCCTCGGTGGCCTGGACCAAAGCCTGCACCGGTGCCACAATCCGGCGAGTCAGGACGAGGGCGGCGAGGAGCCCGAAGCCGAGGGCGCCGACCGACACCAGCAGGAGCTGGAACAGGAGCTGCCGCTCCCGGGCTTCGAGAGGCGCCATGCTGAGGCCCAATTGGAGCCGGCCGGTGGCGGCGGAGTCGGCCGGGGTTCCGGTCGGTCCGGCAAAGAGGTCGCCGCCTCCGTCGCTCCGGATATCGGCCACCAAATCGAGGACTGGGCCGCTGGTGAAATCCCGTCGCTCGGAAAGCCGGACCGAATGCCCCGGTAACCGGTCTGGGTGGTCGGTCAAGGCCGGGACGGACGCGCCGGCTGGACTAACCCGATCATGGAGCGCGACGCCGGCCCGGTCGACGAAGCGGACGTAGGCGATTCCTTGGTACCCTTGCAGACTCCGCACCACGGCAGCCAGAGCATCGGCATTCCGAGTGTAGACCCCGAATTCGGCGCTGCGAGCCACCATCTCCGCGAGGGTCACGCCCTGGAGGCGGAGGTCGGCCCGGGCATCCCGGACCTGTTGCCAGGCGACCACCGCCAAGCTGCCGAGCATCGTGACGCCGATGGCGGCCGCGAACAGGGCGATGATTCGGCGTCCGAGGGGCGAGCGCCACGGGCGCGAGTGGGCGGTGGTCATTCGATCACCTCGGCCGCTCCGCGGAGGACGTCGCGGGGGATGTTGAGCTTGAGCTGGTCGGCGGTGCGCCGATTGATGACATAGAGAACCTTCCGCGGTGGCGCCGGTGGCAGTGAAGCGGGCGGCAGGCCCGCCAACACTTGACCGGCCAGCTCGGCACACTGCCGGCCGACGTCGGGGTAGTCCCGCTCGAGGGCATACAACGCTCCCGCTCTGACCCACGGCGCCGACAGTCCGACGAAGGGAATCCGGTTCTGAAGCGAAAAGAGCAGGATCGGCCGAGCGGTTTCCGGGGTCAGCACTAGCGTATCGGCAATACCCCAGAGTACATCCGCGCTGTTGGTCAGCGACTTGAGCATGTCCGGGAGGCCCGACGCCGTCGGGACCTTCCGGGCCAGCAACTCGAGGTCGGCTGTTCGGGCGGCGCGACTGGCTTGGTCGATGGTCGGTTGGTTCTCGGCGCCGTTGTAGAGCACCGCCACCCGGCGTTGGCCCGGGAGGATCCGTTTGAGGTACGAGAACGCGACCTCAAAGGGGAACTCGAGGAAGACGCCGGTGAATTGGGGTCCCCGCGTCACGTCGCTCGCGTGGAGCACCATCCCCGCCACCACCGGCACATCGCCCAGTTGCCGGGCTACTTCGACCGCCGCGGAACCCAGCGCCAGCACCAGCACCGGATCTTGGGCCCGCATGATCTTGACCAGTACGGCGTCGTCCTTGCCGGCCGCGAGCACGTGGACCACGACTTCGGCGCCCGGCAACGATCGCTTGAGCTGATCCTGGAACCCCTGGAGAGCCGCCCGATAGGGCGCGGCGTCCTGGCTCAACACGGCGACGACCCGGGGGCCCCGGACCGAAAGGGGCGGCGGGGCCACGACGAGACCGGCCGATGCGACCAGGAGTCCGAATCGGAAACAAGGCCGATTAGAACGCATAACGCACTGTCGCCCGGAAGTTGCGCCGATCCTGCGGAATCGCGGCCTGGAGATGATCGTCCGAAACCGGATCGCCGTAGGCCCGATCGAACAAGTTGTAGACCGAAAGGCCGGCCGAGAATCCCAGCGGCCAGTTCTGGGTTCTGATCGTTAGGTTGACGACGGCGTGGCCCGGCACCTTGCTGCCGTTCGCGGCGATCCGTTGACTCAGGGCATTCAGTTCCGCGCCAAGGGTCAGCCGCTCCCGGAACAAGGCCCGCCAGGCGCCCACCTTCACCAAGTGGCGGGGCGAATTCCCCAGGCTCGCGCCGGTTCGGTCTTCGGCCCGTTGGAGACCGTAGCTGGCCCGCACGGCCATCCCGGTCAGTTCCCCGGTGATCTCAACCTCGGCGCCTCGGGCATTGACGCGCCCGGTATTGCGAAAGATCGAGACGCTGTCCGCGGGGTCGATGGTATTGGTGATCAGGTCGCTGATTTGATATCGGTATCCCGACAGGCTCAACCGCCATTGGCGGTCGAATTGGCGCTCCACCACGGCTTCGAGGGTCCGGATGTCCTCGGGAACCAGGCCTTGGCTTTGCTTCTGGATCTGGCCGTCGATGTAGTAGCGCTCGAAATTGCTCGGAGCACGAAAGCCCCGGCTGGCGAGCAACTTCACGGCCGAGCCGGCGTGGTGATAGATCAGCCCGAGGCGGGGGTTGAGGCTCCCGGTGTAGCTCGGGTGGTGGTCGTACTGGACCCCGGCATTGAGGAGCACCCGGGGGCTGAATCGGATTTCGTCTTGGGCAAACACGGCCCAGTTGTCGGACCGGGTGTTGTCGCGGAAGTACTCGTCTCCGGACCGAGCGTCCCTGGCGCCCTGGTCCTGGCGGGCATTCCAGCGATACATCCCACCCACCACTAGCTGATGGGCCCGGCCCAGCCGCCTCACGTAGTTCCCCTCGGCAACCCACCAGCGCCCACTGGCGAAATCCCGGAACAGGCTACCCGGAAAGGGATAGTCCCCCACATAGTCGTAGCTGTTGTAGGAGAGCGCGGCATTCACCTGGGCCCGCTCATTCACCGTCCCGGCATACTGGAGCGCGACGGTGAGGAACCGATCGGTGCTTTGCGCGGCGGGGTCGTTGAAGGTGCTCCCGAAGCTTCCGGTCGGAATCTGTTTGTTCCGCCGGGAATAGTTCGACACCAGGGTCAGCGGCCCTTGGGTCAACTTGACGAGACCATGCTCGCGCCGGTCCCGATCGAGATTCACCGCGCGGCCGAAGTTGGTGGCGGGATCATCGTATTCCGGGAAGTAGAGATCCTGCCCGGCGCTCCGGTACAGCGACCCCGACGCCATGATCTCGAGGCCGGAGCGAAACCGGGTCCCGAACGAGGCGCGGGCCTGGCGGCCACCGTAACTCTGGACGGCGCCGGCCAGTTCGGCGCCCCGCAGAGCCCGTCCCGGCCGGGTGATCACGTTCACGACCCCAAACAGCGCCCCATTGCCATAGAGCGAGGAGCCCGGTCCCCGGATCACTTCGATCCGCTCCACCAGATCGATCTCGACCGGCGACTCAGTCCCGAAGTACACCAGACCGTAGATGTTGTCGTTGAGCCGCTGGCCGTCGAGCAACACCAGCACCCGGGTACTGTAGTCACCCGGCTGCCCCGACCCCCGGACGCCGACGTAGGTGTAGTTCCGGTCGTAGGTGAGATAGAAGCCCCGGACGCTCTGGAGCGCCTCGCCCAGGGTACGCCAGCCTTGCCGGGCGATCTCCTCGGCCGTGATCACGGTGACCGAGGCGGGGGCCTCCTCCGCGTCTTGTTTGAAACGGGAGGCCACCGCGACGGTCGGGATCTTCCCGAACAGGACACCCTCCGGCTGACCCGGAGGCTGTTGGGCGAGTAGAGGGCCGGCCGACCCGAGGCTCATCATGGTGTTGATGATCCAGCGGTGCCGAGTCTCAGAAGGCATACTGGACCGAGGCGCGGAAGCTGCGCCGGTCCTGCGGGATGGCGGTCTGGAGGTGCTCTTCCGAACCGGGATCGCCGTAGGCGGCGTTGAACAGATTGAAGACCGAGACACCGGCCGAGAGTCCCTGCCACCCCCGAGCAAAGAGGTTCAGGTTCACCACGGCATAGCCCGGGACCCGGCCGCCATTGGAGGCCGTCCGTTCGCTCAACGCTCGGATTTGGGCAGCCAGCATCAACCGGTCGGCCATCAAGTCCCAAGCCGCGCCGAGCTGAGCGAGGCGGCGGGGTGAATTGGCCACCGCGGTCCCGGTCACCTGGTCCTGGGCTCGCTGCCAAGCGTAGCTGGCTCGGAATCGGAGCCCCCCGACCTCACCCTCGGTCTCGAGTTCCACTCCATGAGCGTCGACCCGGCCGACGTTGCGGAAGACGAGCAGGCTGTCCCGGGGGTCGGTCGCAAGGGTAATCAGTTCCGCGATGTGATTGTCGTATCCCGACAGGCTGACCCGCCACGTGCCGGCGAGTTGATGCTCCACCACGGCCTCCGTTGTCCACACCTTCTCCGGACCGAGACCGGGATTGGTCTTCTGGGTCACTTGGTCGGTGTAGAAACGCTCGTAGCTGTTGGGAGCCCGGAAAGCTCGGCCGGCCAGTAGCTTCACGGCGGTCCCGGCGCGATGGTAGATCAGTCCGAGCCGAGGATTGTAGGTCCCGCCGAACCCGGGATAGCGATCGTAGCGGAGCCCGGCGTTGACCATCACCCGCGGGCTAATCCGGATCTCGTCTTGGGCGAACAGGCCCCAGTGATTGCCGGTGGTATTGTCGTCGAACAGGGTCGCCCCCGACGTCGCGTCGCGGACCCCTTGGGCCTGGCGGGTATTCCACTGGTGCTCCCCGCCAAGGCTTACCCGGTGGGCCCCACCGAGGCGCCTGACGTAGTTCCCTTCCGCGATCCACCAGCGGCCGGAGCCGAAATCGGTGATCAGTTCGCCGGGATACGGATAGGCCCCGTCGTAGTCGTAGCTGTTGTATGACAACGCGGTCGTCAATTGGGCGCGGTCGCCGAGCGCTGGGGTGTATTGCAACGCGACCATCGACGACTGGTCCCTCGTCTGTTCGGCGGGGTCGTTGAAGACGGTCCCGTAACTGGCCGTGGGGACCTGTTTCGTCCGGGAAGCGTAGTTCGCCACCAGCGTGAGCGGCCCCCGGGTCGCCTTGAGGAAGGCATGGTCGCGCCGATCCCGGTCCCGGCGTACCGCCCGTCCGAAGTTGGTGGCTGGATCATCGTACTCCTGGTAGTAAAGATCCTGGCCGGCGCTTCGATAGAGCGAACCCGACGCCAGGACCTCGAGGCCGGAACGGAACCGGGTCCCAACCGAAGCCCGCCCCGCCCGCCCACCATGGCTCTGAATGGCGGTGGCCAGTTCACCGCCGCGGAGGTCCCGGCCCCGCTTCGTCACCACGTTGACCACCGCGTTGAACGCCCCAGTTCCGTAGAGCGAGGAACCGGGGCCCCGGATCACTTCGACCCGATCGACCAGGTCGAGCTCGACCGGCGACTCGGTCGCCATGAAGACCGAACCGAAGATGTTGGCGTTCAGCCGTTGACCGTCGAGCAACATCAGGACTCGGGTGTTGGAGCCTTGCGAGAACCCGCGGACACCAAGGAAGGTGTAGTTCCGATCGTCCGTGGTATAGAGACCCCGAACGCCCTGGAGCGCTTCGGCCAGGGTCCGCCAACCGTGCCGAGCGATCTCGGCGGCGGTGATGACGGTGACCGAGGCGGGGGCCTCGTCCGCTCCCTGTTCGAACCGGGAGGCACCGGTCACCACCGGGATCTTCCCGAACAACACGCCCTCAGGCTGGCTGGGGGGGCCCTGGGCGATGAGCCGAGCGGCCCATGCCAAACCGAGCCAGACCTGGACCAGCCACCGAGTGCGGAATGAGATCATGACGGCGATGCCTCCTCAACACCAAGAGCCAGGCGACCCGGAGGGGTCCGGGTCGCTACCAGAGGAGTGTCGGCAGATCAGGCGAGCCAGTTGAGGCGGTGGCCATCTTGAACCGCACGGCCACCTGCCGGTATCCTTCACCGTGCGGGCCGCGCTCAAGGTGGCCTCCGACGATGCCGATACTGTCTCAAGCATCAGAGCGTCGGTCGAATGACAATCCGCGAGGCAAGACGTTCGAATGAGCCAGGCGCCCAGCCCCTCGCTTGAGACCCTCGTCAAGACTGGGCAGGTTCGCCTCCTCTACGACCGGCTCCCCCTCGTCTTGAGCTACTCGGCGACGGTGTCGCTGTTGTTCACGGCGTTGCTGGCCCCGCTGTTCCCCGGCAACCAGATCTGGCCCGGACTGGTCGCGGTCTATCTCGTGACCGGCCTGCGCGGCTACTCCTGGCTGCAGTACCGGCGCGCCGTGCCGTCGCCCGATCAAGCGGACCGTTGGATCTATCGGTTCATGGCGGGGACCGGCTTAGCGGCCGCGACCTGGTCGATTTGGATCTTTTCGGTGCTACTTACCGCCAGCCCGATCCAACGGACTGTGCTGCTGATCGCGCTCATGGCGGTATCCGCGGTGGCGGTGTCTTCGCTGGCCCCGCACTTTCCCTCCTTAGGTCTGTTCATTGCCCTGACGCTCGGCCCTCCGGCAGTCTATCTGCTCTTGGGACCCAGTCTCGTCGATCGGATGACGGGAGCCGCGATCGTTGCGGGGGTGACCACCCTCCTCGCCGCCGGCTGGCGGATGGAAACTGACCTGAGGCGAATGCTCCAGACCGAACTGGAGTTGTCGGCCGCAATCGAATCGGCGGTCCGGGACCGCCGGGCCGCCGAAGCCGCCAACGAGGCCAAGTCGCTGTTCCTCGCCAACATGAGTCACGAGGTGCGGACCCCACTCAACGGAATTCTCGGCATGACCGAGATGCTGAACCAGAATCACCTCAACCCCGATCAGCGGAACCGGGTCCGGCTCCTCCGAGGATCCACGACCGCCTTGTTCGACATCGTCAACGACATCCTCGACTTCTCAAAAATCGAAGCGGGCAAACTCGAAGTCGAACGGGTGGATTTCGATGTGCGAAGCACCGTCGAAGACGTCGCCCACACTTTGGCCGAACGGGCCGAAGCCAAGGGCCTCACCCTCAGTGCGGTCATCCTTCCCGGAGTTCCCGACTACGGCTCGGGCGATCCAGGGCGAATTCGTCAAGTCTTGACCAACCTCGGCGCCAACGCAGTCAAGTTCACCGCCACAGGCTCCATCCAGATCCTGGTCGAGCCGGCCCCCGCGCAATCGGGAGTCTCGGCGGTCCGCTTTGCCGTGTCGGACACCGGGATCGGGATGTCGGA
>JAYVJS010000408.1:0-4851 GCA_043769075.1 Gemmatimonadota bacterium
AACGAAGGCTCAGTAGCTGCCTTCGAGCTCCGCGGAGCGGCTCTTGCTCGACAGCAGTTTCAAGACGGGATGGTATTCTAACTACCGCCCGAGCAACGCCACGACCGCACTCCGATAGCTAGGCCCGCTCCGCACTTTGGCCCCACCCCTGAGCGCCAACATGTAGCTGCCTTTGAGAAACGGCTCCACCGACTCGATCGCTCGGCGATTCACCAAAGCCGACCGGCTCACCCGGACGAAGCGCTCGCCGAGCCGCTCGGTGACCGCGTCGAGCGTCGAGCGGAGCAGGTGAGTCTGGCGGGCGGTGTGGAGACGAACATAGTTCGCGGCGGCTTCCACCCAGACGACATCGGCAGGGTCAACGAACCGAAAACGGCCGCCTTCCTCGACTGGAATCAATCCACCCTGACCCTGCTGGTCGCCCCCCCGGTCTAGCCGCCGCAGCAGCGCGCCGAGTCGCTCGGCCAGATCGTCGGGTTTCCCTGATTCGATTCGCCGAAGCGCCCGCCCGACCGCGTCCTCAAGGCGTGCCGGATCGATCGGCTTGAGCAGGTAATCGACGGCGTCCGAGTCGAAGGCCCGGATCGCATAGTGATCGTGGGCGGTGAGGAAGATCACCGCCGGCATTCGACCAGCCCCGATCGCTTCGATCACTTGGAACCCGTTCTGCTCGGGCATCTGCACGTCGAGAAACACCAGGTCCGGCGCCAGTCCGCGAATCGCGGTCACTGCGGCGGCCCCATCGGCGGCCTCGCCGACCACCTCGAGCCGTTCGAACCGGGCAAGTTGTCGCCTGACACCCGCACGGGCAAGACGCTCGTCATCGACGATGAGGACCCTGATCACGTCGTCGCGGCCTCCCGATACGGTAACCGGATCGCCACCCGGAATCCGCCCCCTGCCAAGGGCTCGGCCTGAAGTTCATGACGGTCGCCGTAGAGCCGTCGCAAGCGGGCCCGCGTGTTCGCGAGCCCGACGCCGGCGCCGTTGGGTGGGCCACCGGCAGCAGACAGGCCCGGCCCATCATCCTCCACCTCGAGCCGGACCCACGCATCCGTCCGCCTGGCCTTCACCAAAACCCTGCCGCCCGTGACCCGGGGCTCCACAGCGTAACGAATCGCGTTCTCGACCAACGGTTGGAGTACCAGCCACGGCACCAGGGCTCGTCCGACACCCGGTTCAAGGTCGACCGAGAGGTGAAGTCGCTCCTCGAATCGGATCCGTTGGATCTCGACATAGCTCGCGAGCGAGGCGATCTCCTCGTCGAGGGAAACCTCCTGGCGCGGCTCCTGACGAAGGACCATCCGGAGCAACTCGCTCAGCCGAAGCAGTACCCGGCTCGCCGCGGGAGGATTCTCCTCGACCAGGACGCTGACCGAATTCAGGGTATTGAATAGAAAGTGGGGCTGCAGTTGGGCTCGGAGCGCATCGAGACTCGCCTGGGCCGCCTCGGCCTGCTCGGCCAGATAGAGGCGTCGGTAGGCCCCCGCGTAGTAGACCCCGACCACGACCCAGTAGTAGAGGAACCCGGTAAAGCTCAGAACCACTACCGACCGGCCTTGGCCGGCGAGCCAGCCGGTGAATTCCGATGGCGCGAGCTTGCCGAGGACCACCAGGCCCATGCCGTGGAGCAGATAGGTCAGTGCCACTTGGAGCGGCGCCAGAAGGAAGGCAATCCCGACGTGGGCAAGCCAGGGCGCTGACCCCCTCCCGGGCTCGATCCAATGATGGGCGGCGGCTTTCGCAATCATCGGTGTGCAGAGGGCCCAGACCCCGAAATAGACGAACTCGTGGGCCACGTCCCATTGGAAATCGATCGGCCGGGCCCGGATCGCCGCCGAGGCGATGTTCTGGGCGCTGAACACGATCGCGACGATCAGCCACGCCGCGACGACCTCGGCCGAAGAAGGAGACCGACTCGCACCACCACTGGTTTCCCGGCTGGTCGACGTCCTGCCCTCCCGAGTTGGCCCCCGAAGATACTTTCGTTACCGGGCCGGGACAGCGCCCGGCTCGACCGCGTCGAGAATGCCTAGGAGGATCCGCTCCGATCGAGCCTGGCCTCGGCTGAGCCCGTACGCGCTCGACGTCACCGCGATGACGAGGTCGCGGTCCGGCACCAGGTAGACTTTGTTGCCCCCGTTCCCTGAGGCAAAGCGAACGGTGACGGCCCTGCCGGGGCGTTCGTACCGCTTGGAGTACCACATGTAGCCGTAGCCGTCCGCGTACTTGTCGGTCGCCCCGATCGCGACCTTCGGCGCGAGCGCAGCACGGACCCATGCGCTGTCGACGATCCGACGGCCCTGGAACACGCCGCCACGGAGAAAGAGCTCGCCGAAGGCGGCCAGATCGCGGGCCCGAATCGATAGGTTGCCCTGCCCCGTTCCCTCGCCTCGAGGCCCGACCCGCCAAGCCCACCGGTCGATCCCGAGCGGACGGAACAGCGCTTCGCCCGCGAACGTTTGAAGGGTCGAGTGCGTCACGTGCTCGACGATCGCCCCAGCGAGAAAGGCCGTCAGCGACGAATAGACGTAGCGCTCGCCTGCTTGACTGACTTGGGGGACCGAGTAGGCGAACCGAATCCAATCGTCGCTCGCGTCGAGCCATCGCTCGTTGCCGGCAGCCACCGAGTCGCGGTCATAGGAGTCGAGTCCGCTCTGCATCGTGAGCAGATCGCGGACCCGAATCCGCCGGACACGGTCCGGCGCGCCGGGTGGCAAGAGGCCGGCCACCGGTACGTCCACACCTGGAATCAGCCCGCGCCCGATCGCGATCCCCACCAGGGTGGAGGTGATACTCTTGGCCGCAGACCGGATGTCGTGAAGCGTCCCAGCATCGTCACCATTGAAGTACCGCTCCGCCGTAATGCAACCACGACGGACCACCACCACGCCCTTGAGATCGCGATTGGCGTCCCGGGCCAACGCCTCGAACACCGAGTCGAGCCCAGCGACGCGAGATCCGGCCGGATGAGCGACCTCGCAGCTCCGGAGGCCGGGCCCGCGCTGGGCGACGGCGACGAAGCCTAACAAGAAGGCGAGTCCGGTCACGAGGGACGCAGCTCCCACAGGACATTGAGGATCACCCATCGCTCGCCCTCACGGACCAGTTGGAGAAAGTCGACCCAACTGTCCGCGTCGACCCGGACAACCGCAGCATTTTGGAAGACGTCGAGGATCCGCACGTCGGTGCGTTGCTTGTCCTTCGGGGTCCGCGTCCCACCCCCTCGCGCGGTCCCGTTCGTCAACCCTGAGGCGCCTTGATTGTCGACGACCCAACGGCCCGATTCGGTGTCTTGGGTGTGGAGACTCTTGACCAGCTCCGGGTGGAGCGAACGGGCCATCCGGGCCGCGTCGCCCTGGTACCAGCCTTCGATGTAGTCCTTCGCGGTAGCGATCAGTCGGGCACTGTCGGCCGCGGTCTGCCCGGCGGCAGCACTTGGGGTTAAGATGACGGCGAGGGACAGGCTAAGCGTAACGAGCGATCGCACCGTTTGGCTCCAGAGTGGGTGACATCACAATCTGCGCCCAGACCCGCGGTGGGGCCATGGCCTTGGGATCAACCAGACCTGAGCTCGGGACGGTTGGGAACAGGTACGGGATGAATGGGCCCGAGAGGCGGTCGTTCGCAAGTTTTGGCCACGCTGTCACCCTGTTGTCATCGGCGTGTAATGGTCGGACAACAGATTGTGGGGTCCCTGACTCCAGAGCTATCCATGCCTCACGTCGCCCGCTGCCTCGTGATCGCACTCGGCGCCATCGGCTGCGCCAAGCCCGGCCCGGTCCTGCCGGCCGACTTCGGCCGTGAATGGCAGCCGTTCCGCTGGGCCGACGCGATCGTCGGCACCCAGTCCATCTCTCGCGCCGCGATCATCGTAGAGCCCACTGACCCAACCCTCCGAGGCAATTCGAGTACGCCAGTTCGCCTCCAGCTTGATTTCGGATTCTCGAGTACCGGTGCTTTTGGCCTCCCGCTCCGGTTGCTCGACACCACAGGCGCCACGACGGCTCCCACGAGCCGGATCCTCGCGGGCCGGATCTCTCATCTGGGCAACCGAGACGACTCAACCGGCACCGGGCTGACCTTCCGGGTCGGCACCGTCGGCCTGCTCTACTACGGCGTCAAAGGGCTGCTGATCGACCAGGCCACCCAGCGGATCGGCACCCAGGGGCCGGGCCAAAAGCTTCCGCCGGCGCTCGAAAGTCGGATCCAGTGGAGCGAGGCGACCGAGGATGTCGGCCGGCTCTCGCTCCCGCTGTCCATCGGCCGGACATCGGTCGGCCGGGTCTGGTTCGATCCGGGTTCGAGCCTGGTGGGGGTACTGCTGATGGGGGACGTATGGCGAAGCGTCACGGGTCGGCATGGCGACGAGCCGGGCCTAGAGCGCCGGGTCTTTCCGCTCGCGGGAGATAGCCTGGTGCTGGCCGGGGCCCGGCCCCGGCCGGGGCTCGGGCTCGGCGCGATTCCGATTGAGGAGACGGTGTATCTGGTGGTCCACGGGCCGGCCGAATCGTATCCGGAGCGGTTCGGCGGCGGCATCGTCGGGGTGGTCGGGAGCCAGCTGTTCTCGCGGCATCGGTTGGTGTATGTCAACACTCGGGCCAAACGATTCGGGGTGCTTCGCTAGGCGGATGGCCCGCCCGCAGTCTCGACCTCACCGATAATCACACCGGATCAGGAATCGGCCATGCAACCCTGGGGGCCCCGGCCGGCACCCACCATGAGTCGTACCCCTCCCCCAATCGGAGTCCGGATCATGAGAATGCCAGGAACCCTGCTCCTCTTCCTCGCCACAGTCACCAGCGCGCCGCCCCGAGCCGCTTCAGCTCAGCCCTCGGCGCCACCCCCGAC
>JAYVJS010000409.1:0-4666 GCA_043769075.1 Gemmatimonadota bacterium
GTCGGGGGTCGGAAGGTCGTAATAGATGGTGAACTCGCCGTCCTCGACCGTCACCCCATGGCTCGCCAGCTCGGCCGAGACGGCGGCGACCGTCGCCGGATCCACGCACCAGACCGAGACTCCGTCGAGGTCGAGCGAGTCAACCAACGCACCCAGGGCGCCGCGGCGCTGGTCCCAGCCGACCGACGCGACCCGGATCCGGGCCAGCCGTTCCGCCGGCTCGGCGCCTAACGGACCGACCGTTCCGGCCCGCCAGGCATAGCGTTCCACGAACGGCGCCACCCGGACCGGGTCGGCGGTGATCACGATCCGCTGGGTGTCCTTGGGGAGGTCGGCGAAGACCGCGACGAATCGGTCGTCATCGGCTTCGAGCTCCGGCCATACCACCACGACGGCCGAAAATTCGGCCACGGCCAAGGCGCTTCGCCGAAGCAGCTCGGCCGCGACGGCAACGGTGGTCACCAGGCAGTCGACCCGGCGGCCGGCCAGATGATGGCTCGCTCGGGCCGCCGTCGGCCCCTGCCCGGCGACTTTGCCGATCGAGCCAGCGACTTGCGCAACCACCTCGGCCCAAGGGCCAAGGGACGATTCGGGAACGAGCAGCAGAAGCGGATTGGACCGGGTGTCTGGGACTCGGCCGAGGACGGCAGCGAGGACCGGGATGGCGTAGGCCGGGGAGGGAGGGGCTGCCAACACCAGGTTGGCGCCGCGGGCGGCAATCGAAACGGCCGACCCGCTCACCGGCGGGGCCTCGAACTGAGCTTCAGACACGGGGTATCTCGGTTGTGAAAGAATGGAACCAGCAGTCAATATAACTAACATTGACATCGCGGAATCAACCCACGAACCTTCCGTCCACTCTCTCCAAATCTGGCGGGTCTGTGACCAAGGTTCTCCGTCTTCCCGAGCCGCTGTCGAGCAATCTGGCCCATCTCAAGGGCTCCGAAACGATCGCGATCAACACCGAGGCTCGGCGGCTCCGGGCGCTCGGCAAGGACGTTCTCGACCTCAGTGTGGGCGAGCCCGACTTCGACACGCCGCCGGTGGTGGCCCAGGCCGGCGTCCAGGCGATCCAAAAGGGCCTGACCCGATACCCACCGAATACCGGGATCGCGGAGCTCCGGACCGCGATGGCGAAACATCTCAGCCTGTTGTCGGGAGGCCGGGCCGTTGATCCCGAGCGGTTCGTGGTGTCTTCCGGCTCGAAACAGTCGCTTTTCAACGCCTGCTTCACGCTCTTCGGCCCAAAAGACAAGGTGCTGATCCCGTCACCGGCTTGGGTTTCCTATCCTCAGATCGTCCATCTAGCTCGAGCCGAGCCCGTGATGGTTCCCGGCGAGATGGAGTGGGGCCTCAAGGTCAGCGTCAAAGATCTCGAACGGCATTCCGACCGGTTGGTTCGCGGCCTCGTCCTCTGCTCACCCTGCAATCCGACCGGGTCGGTCTATACGCTTGGTGAGCTTCGCGCGATCGGCGACTGGGCCCGGAAAAACAACGTCTGGATCATCGCCGACGAAATCTACCGGCGAATTCATTTCGGGCCCGGCCCGGCACCGTCTTTTTTCGACTTGCCCGACGAGTATCTGGAAAAGACCGTCATCATCTATGGCGCCAGCAAAGCGTATGCGATGACTGGCTGGCGGATCGGGGCGGCCTACGCCCCACTCCCGATCGCAAAGGCGATGGGAAATCTTCAGTCCCACACCACCAGCGGGGCCAACCATCCGGCGCAGGCCGCGGCCGCCGTGGCGTTCTCCGATCCGAGGGTCGAGCTGGACGTCGTCAAGATGACGGCGGCTTTTCGGAAGCGGCGCGACCGGCTGGTCGAGCGTTTCCGAGCTGAAGCGCCCGGCGTTGAGTTCGTGGAGCCCCACGGCGCGTTTTACCTCTTCTTCCGGGTCGACGGCCTGACGCCCAAGTCCCCGCTCACCGGCACCAAGTTTTGCGAGCGGCTCTTGACCGAGCACGGAGTGGCGCTGGTTCCCGGGGCCGCGTTTAGCGACGATCGCTGGGTCCGATTGTCGTATGCGACCTCGGAAAAGGAGATCGAGAAGGCGGTCGATCGGATTATCCGCTGCTTTGCGGAGTTCGAGGCCGGCACGGTGTGAGCGGCACGCTCCTCTTCGAGCGGCTTCGGAAGGGATTCGCGCAGGGAGGGCGGATTACCGCCGCGTCAACCATGCCGAGGGCGGTCGAGGGGCGGCCGGACGACTATCGACTGGCGCCCTCTCGGTTGGTCGAAGGGACCGAACTGCTCACGACCTCAGTTGGCACGCCGACGCCGTGCCCGGAGCCGATGGCGTTTCTCGACGGCACTCAGCGGTACGAAGTGGTTGGGTATTTCGAGACGGTGCCGATCGTGGCCGCCCTGGTCGCGGCCGCGGTGCGACTCCGGGTCGATGGTCAGTTCACGACGATCGCCCGGGCTGAGCGGCGGCTTTTGGTTACTCGGTGCGACGTGCTCGCCGAGCTTGGAATCGACGGCACGGACTTCGAACCCTACGGTTTCGACGCCACCGAGCAAGTCCATCCGCTCAAAGAACTGGAAAATGCCCGCCGAGCCGTTGACCAAGCCCGAGGAGGCCTCGAGCAGGCTGTTGGGGTACGATTCCGGAACAGCCACGATGATTGGTTGATCGTGGACGGTGTGATTTCCGACGCTGAGACCTGGGCCCGCGATCCGAAAGTGATCGGCGTTTCGAAAAGCCATGCGACCTTGCCGTTCGAGGGTGCCCAGTTGACCCGATACTTGACCCTGCCGGCGGAGCACCGTACCAGCGTGTTCGAGCCCGCGATGTGGCGGTTCGCGAAGGTCCACTCGTGGGCCCTGCGGCTCTGGCCCTACGAAGGCCACGACTTGTTGCACGGCCTGGTCCGGGTCGAAGTCGCCGAGGGGTCCCGGGCGGTCGAGCGGGCGGATGAAGTGTCCCGGTGGATTCTTGCCGAACGGGTTCCGCTGAGCCGCCCAGATCCGCGCTGGGATCGGCTGTTGTACGGGGTGGCCGCCGTTGAGCGGCACCTGAGGGCCCAATGATTGGACGGGTTGTCGCGACGGAACTGAAGCCGAGTACCCCGCACCAGTTCCTCTTTTGGACCGCTCGCGATGCGCCAGTGGGGATCGGATCGATCGTCCGGGTCGACGGACCGGGCCGGACCGTGTACGGTGTGGTGACGGACGCCTTTGCCTACTCGGACCTGGCCACGCCGATGGATGCGGTCTATGCCGCCGATGGCGACCCAGCGGGCACGATCGAGCCCAGCCAGCGGAGTGAGATTCGTCTCTACCAAACCGCGGTGCTCCGCCATGTGCCAGAGGAGCCGCTCCAGTCGGTTCCCCTTGGGGAAGTATTTCTCGCCGCCGACGAGGATGTCGGCGTGGCGCTCCGGATGGACGCTTATACGACTGGTGACAAGCCGACCGGTGTCCCAGTCGGCCTTTACGCGGCGGGCGGCCTCGATGCCCCAATCGAAATCGATGCGGACTTTCTCCTCGGCCCCGAGGCGGCCCATCTCAATATCACCGGCGTTTCCGGCCTTGCGACCAAGACCTCGGCGGTCGAGTTCTTCCTGACATCGATTTTTCAGCGGTTTCCGGCCCACAAAGGCCGGATCGCCGCACTCTGTTTCAACGTGAAGGGTCCCGACCTTCTGTTTCTCGATCAACCCGGGACGCTGACGGACGAAGATCGCCGGTTGTACGACCGGCTCGGCCTTGAGGCCGGCCCGTTTCCGAAAGTCCGGTACTTCGCGCCGTTCAAGAGTGATGGGGTCAATCTCAACACCCTCCGGACGAATCCCGAGTTGAAGCCCACTGAGCCATTGGTCTGGGGCCTCCGAGAGGTTCTCGATTATACCGAGGTGTTGCTCAACCGGGACGACATCGATGCCAAGGCCGACGGGTTCATCGATTTCTTGGCCGAACGAGTGGTGGGGAAGGAGTTCCGCGATGAAGTCTCTGGTCAGTCGTTCTTGGTCCGCACGTTCGCCGAGCTCGAAGGGTTCTTCAAGTCGATCTTCGAATTCCTGGAGACCACGGGGCGTTCGGAAATTTGGCGGACCCATCACGTGGCAACGATTCGAAAAATCCGCAACCGGCTCGGGAACATCAGTACCCGGTCGAAGGGCCTTGTCACCGATGACGGCGAAGTCAACGACCTTCCGTGGGGCGCGTTCGACGACCGGAGCATCTACGTGGTCGATGTCGCGGGCCTTGACCCGCTGGCCCAGGACCTCGTGTTCGCTCGGATTGTGTCGAAGTTGCGGGAGCATCTCGAGCGGCGAGATCTCGGGGTCGAGCATGTCGTCGTGTTCGTCGACGAACTGAACAAGTATGCCCCCCAAGAAGGGCATGACACCTATGTCCGGAAGATGCTCCTCGACTTGTCCGAACGAGGCCGCTATCTCGGGCTGGTGCTATTCTCCGCGCAGCAATTTCGATCCCAAGTCCACAAGCGGGTGGTGGGCAACGCGGGGACCTCGCTCTTCGGACGGCTTGATGCCGATGAGTTGTCGACCCCCGGGTACGGGATCTTGTCGCCCGCCATCAAGGCGAAGCTGGCGGCCTTGCCCAAGGGCGAGTTGATGCTGCGTCACCCCCATTTTACCCAGCCGATTTTCATCAAGTTTCCGCGCCCATCGGTGCTGTCGGGCCGGGAAGGCATCGAAC
>JAYVJS010000410.1:0-2158 GCA_043769075.1 Gemmatimonadota bacterium
GCAAGTCGAGGCGATAAGAGGTCTTTTGACCCTCGCCTTTCGCAACGAACTGACGAATGGTCGGCGCCCAACCGCTAACCTGGAGGCTATGCCGCAGCGACCATTCCGATCAGGCCCACCAACGGGAGGCGGCGCAAGGGGTTCCTCGGATCGTAAAGGTCGCCCCTTCGTGTCGTGGGGTGAACCGTCTGCGCCGAATCGGCGCGGGTCGGCGAGCAACGCACGCGCCGAAGGATATGCCCGCCGAAACGAGGGTTCGCCCGACGAGCGAGGTGGGCGCGACTTCGGCCCACGACCGGGAGGACGCGATGGCGCAGCTCCCGGCAGCCGCTTCGGGACATCAGGTGGATACCGTTCGAGGGATGATCGCCCGAGAGACACTGGCTCCCGAGACAGCGGCCCCCGTGACGACGGTTCGCGGTCACGGTTCGGATCCGGATCATCTCGAGGTACGGGCGGATACGCCCGACCCGAGGGACGAGATCGCCCGTTCCGCGGAGCCGATGAGGCACCGCGCTCGGGACGTCCGTCGTATGGCCGCTCTGACCCTCCCCGCGAGGATCGCGGGTTCGGATCCGGCGCCCCCCGTGGACCTCGTTCTGACCGACCGTACGCCGGCGGCCAGGCCCGAGGCCGAGACGACAGGGGCCGCGATGATCGCGGCCGAGACGATCGTGGCCGCGACGACAGGGGGCCGCAATCGGCCCGACGATTCGGTGGTGCCTCGGCACCCCAAGACGGGCGAAACGACCGCGGCTCCTCAGCGTCGCAGGCATGGCGAGAAGTGCGCGATGAACGAAGCGACCCGAGAGGTCGGTCGTCGTTTCGTCCTCCCGCAGGCGGCTACGACAATCGTGGAAGTTCACCTCGCGGTACTCGCGACGACGAGGGACGACCGGCCGCGTGGGCAGACCGCGGCCCGCGGCCACCACGGGAGTGGAACCGCGAAGAACGATCCGGTACCGACCGGGCCCGCCCCCCGTACCAAGATCGAAACTCACGGGACGGTCGAGAGACCAGGCGTGACGAACGATTTGGACGCCCGGATCGATCCGGTCCCGGTCCCGGTCGTCCGCCGCGCCCACCGCAGCCGTCTCGTCCGGACCGCAACGACGCGCCCGCCGCGGACTCGGCTCGTGAAGAGCGTCCACGGAGCAAGCGTGGGGCGATGCCACCTCCTCCCCGTTCGGCGCCGCCACGTCAGATTCGGCCGTGGGAGTCGTTGGGTTGGACTCGCGAGCAGCCTGAGACGGCAGCGTACGAGGTGCCCGACGAAGGAATCGTCGATCCCGACGCTCCGTTGCGCAAGCGCGATCGATCGGCCAAGCTTCCCGAGACCGTCACGGCCGAAATCAGCAAGGCCGTCGGAGCGAAGCGTGGTGCTCGGATCAGCATGCCGCTCTTGGAGGCCTCGAAGGCCTTCGAACGTGAACGCTATGGCGATGCGCTGCGTATTCTGCGTCCGTTGCTCGAAGAAGCTCCCGACGTGGCAGCCGTCCGTGAACTCACCGGTCTTGCGCTGTACCGCCAGGAAAAGTGGGCGGAGGCTATTCGCCAGCTCGAGCGGTTTGCCGAGCTGACGGGTTCGGTCGAGCAAAATCCGGTCCTGGCCGACTGTCATCGGGCTCTCAAACACTACGGCCGCGTTGTCGAACTCTGGGAGGAGTTGGCGGCCTCGTCGCCGAGTGCCGATCTCGTCACTGAGGGTCGTATCGTGATGGCAGGCACCCTCGCCGACCAGGGAAAACTGGAAGATGCCATTCGCGTATTGGAGCGGGCCCCGTCGGGTGGAAAGCGCGCTCGAGGACACCATATTCGACTCTGGTACGCCTTGGCCGACCTCTACGAGCGCGCCGGCGATCTGCCCCGTGCGCGCGAAATGTTCAAACGCGTCGCCGAGCACGACCCGGATCTGGCCGACGTTTCGGTGCGGTTAGCCAACCTCGCCTGAAATCTGGCTCGTCACGCCGGATTGTCGAGAGACAGGCACCACCCAGCGTCGGCTGACCGAACCGCAGCAAAGGCTACGGTCAGGTCGGATCGACGACTGGACGAAACACGATGCCGGTTCGCGGCTTCGGATAGAAGAACGTGGATTTCGGTGGCATACGTGTTCGGGAGTCGGCGACTTCGCGTATCTGGGCGACGGTTGCGGGGC
>JAYVJS010000411.1:0-2626 GCA_043769075.1 Gemmatimonadota bacterium
AGTCCACGGAACTGCCATCGTCGGGTGACGCCGTCAACCTGCGGTTCGTCCGGGACGTCGTTGGAGCTCGGAAGGTGGCGGCCCGCACCGTCGTCTGCCGGACGCCCAACCCATTTCCGATGGCGGATGAGATTCGCGCCTTGTCGCCGCGAGATCTGGCGCCGGCCTGATCCGGCGGAGTAACGCCCGGTCAATTGCGGGCGCTAGTTTGCGCCAGGTGAAACAAACCCACACCACCCCCGTACTATGGGAATCCCATAGGACGGGCAGATGACGGAGAGACTCGACGTAAAGCAGGGCACCCTCGCCCTGATGATCCTCAAGACCCTCGAGGGACTCGGGCCGCTCCACGGCTACGGCATCGGGCTTCGGATCGAGGAAACCAGCCAGAACCGAATTACCCTCAACTACGGCACCCTCTACCCGGCCTTGCTCAAGCTCGAACAGGAGGGCTGTGTCACGGCCGAGTGGCGTCCGTCCGAAAACAACCGCCGGGCCAAGTTCTACACCCTGACCGCCGCGGGCCGAAAGCAGCTGGCCCGTGAGGCGCGGGAATGGCACCGGACGGCCGACCTGATGGCCGCCTTTCTCGCTCCGCGGCGAGAGGCGAAATGAGGCACCTTCGCGCCCTGCTGGCCCGGATCACCGGCTTCTTTGCTGGGCACCGGACCGACGCCGATCTCCAAGACGAACTGCGATCCCATCTCGAGATGGAGACGGCCGAGTATATCAGGCGTGGCTTGGCTCCGGAGGCCGCCCGCCGGCGGGCATTGCTGGCCTCCGGTGGTTTGACCCAGGCTGCCGAGGCGGTCCGGGATCAGCGAGGGCTGCCGGGGCTCGATAGCATTGCGGCCGACGTCCGGTACGCCTTCAGAGCGCTCCGACACAGCCCCGGGTTTACGGCCATCGTCGTCCTAACGCTCGGGCTCGGGATCGGAGCCACGACCGCGATCTTTAGTGTCGTCCGGGGCGTTCTGCTCAAGCCGTTGCCGCACCGGGACGGTGACAGGCTGGTCTACCTCCGCCATTCGGCCGACGGTCCGGGTCGGGAGAATCTCACCTTCTCGGTGCCGGAGGTCCGTGATCTCGGGGCCGGGGTCCCCTCGCTTGAGGGGATCGCGGAGTACTCCCCCTGGTTTGGCACCCTCCAGGGTGAGGATGGCGCGGTCCGGATCGACATGGGCCTCGTCTCGGGGAACTATTTCGAGGTCATGGGGCTCCGGCCGGTGTTAGGCCGGGTGACTGAACCGAGCGACGACGGCACCGGGGTTGCCCCGGTCATGGTCCTGACCCACGAGTTCTGGGTTAGGCACTTCGGCGGCGACTCTAGCGTGGTGGGCCGGCAGGTGCGGATCGGCGTCGGGATGGTCACGGTCATCGGCGTGGTCCAACCGGCCCCGTTTTTCCCTGGCCGGGTGGATGTCCTGCTCAACATGGTGGTGAGCCCGCATCACACCAGTGCCACGATGGTCGAGGGCCGGACCCACCGGATGACCGAGGTGGTGGCCCGGCTTGCCCCCGATGCCAGTGTGGCGCAAGTGAAGACCGAGGCCGCGGCGGCCTACGCCGAGATTCTGAACCAGCATCGGGAGGTCTACGATCCGGCCTCCCATCCCCGGGTCGCCGTCATCCCATTCAAGGAAGCCCTGGGTGACCGAGCTCGGCTGACGCTCTGGTTGCTGATGGGCGCGGCCGGCTTCGTCCTCATCATCTCGGCGGCAAACGGGACCAGTTTGACGCTGATGCGCGGGGTTCGGCGGGAACAAGAACTCGTGGTCCGCGCGGCACTCGGCGCCGGCGTGGCGCGGCTCCGGCGGCTCCTGCTGGTCGAGAATCTGATGTTGACCCTGATGGGCGCCGGCCTCGGCTTGATCATCGCGATTGGCGGGGCCGACCTCTTGGTGGCCCTCGCTCGCCGGTACTCGCCCCGGGCCGATGAGATTCGCCTCGACGCCGTGGCGCTTGGTTTTGCCATGGCGGTATCGATAACGCTGGCACTCTTGCTCTCTTTTGCGGGGTCGCTGCCGAAGGAAGGCACCTTTGGCTCTCGGATCCTGGCGGGGGTCCAGCGGATTAGCGGTGGCCACCGGAAGCAGCGGGTTCAACGAGGCCTGGTCGTCGCCCAGGTTGCGGTGTCGGTCATACTGTTGGCGGGAGCGGGGCTACTCACTCGGACCATGATTCAGCTGTCCCAGGTGAGCACCGGCCTTCGGACCGAGGAGGTGCTCACCATGGTGGTGCCGCTCCTAAACCCAGCGCACCTCGATTCCGCTACCGATGTCGCGACGAAAGTGTTGTACGGCCGGATTGGCGACGAACTCCGGGCCCTCCCCGGCGTCCTCGACGTGGGACTCGGTTCGACGATGCCGCTCAAGAGTTCGGGTATTGATTTCGAGCTCAAGGCCGAAGGCAAACAACTCACCCCGGGCGAAGCGGTACCGCATGCCGACCTCCGAACCGCGAGCCCTGAATATTTCCGCGCGGCGGGCATCCCGCTGCCCCAAGGGCGTGAGTTCGCACCGACCGACCGGCCCGGCGCCGGTCCGGTCGCGATCATCAATCAAGCCCTCGCCGACCGGTTCTTTTCCGGCCAGGACCCGATTGGCAAACGGATCGCGTTTACCGG
>JAYVJS010000412.1:0-2246 GCA_043769075.1 Gemmatimonadota bacterium
GCGGACGACTTCCTGGGGGCAGGCGCGACGTCCTTTAGCGTGATCGCCATTGGGTCGCTCCGGCGGGGGGCCTTCTCGCCGCATCTGAACGGCGGCTACATTCATCGGGGCGGGGAATTCCAGAATGACGCGATTTTAGCCACGGTGGGATTCGACCATCTGATGGGCCGAAACGCGACCTTGGCGGTGGACGTGATCACCTCG
The DNA here is from genome assembly GCA_043769075.1 of Gemmatimonadota bacterium. Lineage (GTDB taxonomy): Bacteria > Gemmatimonadota > Gemmatimonadetes > Gemmatimonadales > GWC2-71-9 > SHZU01. The sequence goes on from JAYVJS010000412.1 coordinate 205, forward strand.
TGGCAGGTGGGCGATTCGAAGTTGGCCTTCCCGGCGCCCATCACTGTGAACGCCCTGGTCGGGACGGCGAACGCGGTTCGGGTGGTCCGGCCCACCAGCATTCCCGACCGGCGTGACGACCTAGCCCTGGCGTCGTTCGGCGCGAAACTCGGGGTTGCCAGCGGGGTCAATCTGATCGTCAATAGCCTGGTTCCGCTCCGCCAGAACGGGTTGCAACCTAACGTTGGCTGGACGCTGGGTTTCGAATACAGCTTCTAGAAACGCTCCCGGCGCGGGGCCCGATCGCGAGGAACGGTGACGTCAAATCAAGGTACCGCGGTCCGGACCGCCTGCTCGGGATGCGGCGAACGACTGGGATCGGACGACAATTTCTGCGTCGGCTGCGGTCAGCAGGTCGTCGCCATGTCGGCGAGCGGCCCCGGTACCTCGGGTAACACCACCATTCTGGGCGTTTCCGCGCCCGCGACCAGCACTCCCGTTTCGCTGCCAACCCGGGCCGAGTTGCGGTTGACCGCGCTGCCGACGGCCCGGTCCGCCATCATCGCCACCTGTTCCCGCTGTGAGACCACGCTGGGCCCCGAAGAGAGGTTCTGCTCCGGGTGTGGCCGGCCTCGGGATGGGACAGAGGTCCTCAACGTCACCGGGCTCGAATCGAAAGCCGAAGCCGGCTGGCGAGAGGTTCAGGACCGGCTTCAGGCCGCCACCGAGGGCCGATACCAGATCATTCGGGAGCTCGGCCGAGGGGGGATGGCGGCGGTCTATCTGGCCAAAGAAATCGCCCTGAACCGGGAAGTGGCCATCAAGGTCATGCGACCGAGCTTCCTCCTGGATCCGGGGATGGTGGAGCGGTTCCTTCGTGAGGCGCGGACGATGGCCTCGCTCAGTCATCAGAACATCGTCAAGATCCACTCGGTGGAAGAGGCCAACCAGCTCTACTTTTTCGTGATGCAGTACATCGCCGGTCGCTCGCTCGACCGGGTCATCGGTGGCGAGCAACTGCCCGTCGCCGCGATGCAGGCGGTGATCTTCGAAGCCGCGGCCGCTCTGACTCATGCCCACAAACAGGGCGTCGTGCACCGGGATATCAAGCCGGCCAATATCATGCTTGATCGGGAGGGCAACGCGATCGTCACCGATTTCGGGATCGCGAAAGTGGCGGACGTCCAGGCGACGTCGGCCACGATGGGGCAAATGGGGACGCCGCTGTACATGAGTCCTGAGCAATGCGAGGGCTCGGCGGTCACGCCTCATTCCGATCAATACTCGCTCGGCAACGTCGCCTATGAGATGTTGACCGGGGTCCCGCCGTTCCAGCGCCCGACCGCGATCGCCCTTGGCACCGCGATCCTCTACGACAAACCCAAGCCAATTCGGACCTTCCGGAGTGATTGCCCGGCCGACATCGACGCCGCGGTCATCCGAATGCTGGCCAAAAAGCCGGCCGAGCGGTTCCCGAGCCTCACGGAAGCGGCGGCCGCGGTGGGCGGGGACCGGTTGGCCGACGACGATCCCCTCCGAGAATATCTTCGGATCCTGGCTCAGCGAGATTCGCGCTCGGAGGGCAATCACCTCACGCCGCGACCATCGAAGACCGGGGGGGGCTGGCGGCGCCAATGGACCGGTGCGGCGGGGCGTCGGCTTCGCCGAGCAGTGGCGGCCGTGATCCTGATCGGCACCGTGGCTCCGCTCGGGTACTTTGTGATTCGGCGAGGGCCCAGGACCGACAGCCCGAAACCGATACCGACGGTGGCCACCGGGGATTCCCCCGTGGTCCCGAGTGGACCGGTCTCGCCTCCGCCGGCGCCGGGGCCGATTGTCGGTACCCCGGACAGCGTGGTTGTGGCGCCACCGCCGGACCGCCCAGCCAGGGCCAAGGCACTGGTGGCCTCGGTCCGTGCCGCGATCCGGCGGAGTGACTGGCGGCTGGCCAAGGATAGTCTGACCGCCGCAATTCGACTTGGACCTCGGACGGTCGAATTGAACGCCCTCGAGGCTCGAGTGAATGCCGGTCTGGCCACCGCCACCGCCACGGGCACTGGGTC
>JAYVJS010000413.1:0-2548 GCA_043769075.1 Gemmatimonadota bacterium
AACCGCGAGGTTGCCATTCGACTTGACAGCGTAATGCACCCGGTGCGGGATGGCGGCAAACGCCGTCTCGATGGCCTGAAAGCGGGCCCGAATGGCATCGGCGTTGTAGACGAACGCCGGCGACCCGACGTCGGCAACGATCGTATCGAGCCGGATACCCCCGAGCGCGAGCACTCCGTCCGGGCCACGATCGAGCCCCGCGTCGTCGAAGAGCCCGGATGAATCGGACTCTGGCCCGACCGAGACGACACCGGGCAGATCCGGGCTCAATAGGCCCGCGCCCAGATGACCTCGGCGACCGCCGGCCGGCCAGTCCAGATACATGTCGTTGGCGAGTCGCCTTGAAGGAACTCCCGGTCCGGTATGACTCGAATGGTTGCCTTGGTCGCCTCTTTGATTTCCGCCTCCACCGCTGGATCACCGCACCAGCCGGCGTACACGAAGCCGCCGTTGCCTTCGATGAAATCAACAAATTCTTGCTTGCTCTTCGGGTGCCGAAGTGAATTGGCCTCCCGCCGAGCCTTCGACGCCTCGAACAGCGCCCGCTGCATGGCCTCGATCTCGACCTGAAGCGCTTGCGCCAACCCCGCCATCGGGAGCGCCGTTTTCGGCCCTCCGGTGCGCCGGGCTACCATCACGGTGCCGCCGGCCAGGTCTCGAGGGCCAATTTCCAACCGGAACGGGACCCCGCGGCCTTCCCACTCGTAGTACTTGGCCCCCGGCTTGATCCCCTCTCGGCCGTCGATGTGGACCCGGATGCCCCCGGCCCGCAACTCGGTGGCCAGCCCAGTCGCCGCCTCCAGCATCGTGGCTCGTTCGGTGTCGGTCTTGTAGATCGGAACGATCACCGCTTGCCATTGGGCCAGGCGCGGGGGGCAGACGAATCCAGCATCGTCGCTGTGGGCCATGATCATTCCGCCGATCATCCGAGTCGAGCAGCCCCACGACGTGCTCCAGACATGGTCGACCGTCCCCTCGGCCGTCTGAAACGAGACATCAAAAGCCTTGGCGAAATTCTGCCCTAGACTATGACTGGTGCCCATCTGCAGGGCCTTGTTGTCTTGCATCATCGCTTCGAGGGCGTAGGTGCGGAGGGCGCCGGCAAAACGCTCGCTCTCCGTCTTGCGCCCCGTGATCACCGGGAGCGCCAGGTATTGCTCCTGAAAGGTCCGGTACACACCCAGCATCTGAATGGTCTCCGCTTCGGCCTCCGCTTCAGTCGCGTGGGCCGTGTGACCTTCCTGCCACAGGAACTCGGTGGTTCGAAGAAACAGTCGAGTCCGCATTTCCCACCGAACCACGTTACACCATTGGTTCATCAGCACCGGCAGGTCCCGATAGCTCTGAATCCATTTGGCGTACATCGCCCCGATGATGGTTTCCGATGTCGGCCGAATCACCAACGGCTCTTCGAGCTCCTTCCCGCCGCCATGGGTCACCACCGCCGTTTCAGGCGCGAAGCCCTCGACATGTTCAGCCTCCCGAGCCAGGAAGCTCTGGGGAATGAGGAGGGGGAAATAGGCGTTCTGGTGACCGGTGTCCTTGAACATCTTGTCGAGGGCCGCCTGCATCTGCTCCCAGATCGCGTAGCCATTGGGGCGAATGACCATGCACCCTCGCACCGGGCTATAGTCGGCGAGTTGGGCCCGGTCAATGAGTCCGTTGTACCAGGCGCTGAAGTCCTGGGCTCGAGTGGGTAAGGCCTTGGTGTCCGACATCGAACCATCGTTTCTGAAGAAAAGGTGACTACCGCTCCGAGGTACTGACACCGAGGGCCCGAAGGGCCTCGGCAACGCCGGCCAAGGGGACGGCGCGCTGGGCCCCGGCCGCGAGATCCTTGATGACCACCTCGCCGCGGGCCCGGTCATCGGGGCCGACGACAATCACCGCTCGCGCTCCGCGTGCATCGGCGAGCTTGAACTGCTTCCCTAACGCCTGATCGCCGATGCCGTACTCAACTCGAAAGCCGTGGTCCCGGAGGTCATGGGCCAACCGAAGCCCGCAAGGCCGATCCTCCCCACTCACCGTCGCGATGAACACCTCGGCACTCGGAACCAGAGCCGGCAGCAACCCGCGGTCCCTCAGCAATTCGGTGAGGACAACATCGCCCATTCCAAACCCGAGGGCTGGCAGGTCCACACCGCCGAGGGCGGCGAGTAAATCGTCATATCGCCCACCGCCACAAATCGCCCGAAGGGTGCCCTGAGCGTCAAACAGCTCGAAGACCGTTCCGGTGTAGTAGGCCAGGCCTCGAACGATCGTGAGATCCACGTCGACAAATCCGCCAACCCCCATCTGGCCGAGCGCTTCCAAGGTGGCCCGAAGAGGGGCCGCAGCCTCGAGGACCCCGGGAAGCGGTGCCAGGAGGTCGACCAGTTCGGCAAGCTGCGTAACACTCCGATGCCGCTCGATGAAATCAAGCGCCGCGACCGAGCCCGTTGCCTCGGCCAGCTTCGCCTTCAGCACCGGGAATTCCCGGCGGCCGATCTTGTCGATGGCCTGATAGGCGGTTCCGAGATGCTCCGATGGAACACCCTGGGCCAGCAAG
>JAYVJS010000414.1:0-5045 GCA_043769075.1 Gemmatimonadota bacterium
CTCGGGGCGGGCGTCGCCGGGCCGCCACTGCTCGACCAGTTGGGCTCCTGGTTCTACGATCCAATAGGTCTCGACTTGGTGCTGCTGGTACAGCCTTCGTTTGTCGACCCGGTCGCGGCGGCTGCTTGACGGCGACATGACCTCGACGGCCAACCGAAGGTTCCGCACGGTGGTCCAGCTCCGGGAGAGTTCTTCCGGCCGGACGACCAGCAGGTCGGGCTGCACGAGGTTTTCCTCGTCCCAACTAATGTCGGCGGCGACGTCGAAGAGGGTATCCCGAAGGCCCATTGGCTCGAGATAGCGACCGAGAGCGTGGCAGAGGCGTCCCAGCACGATTTGATGGTGCACGGACGGGGCGGGGCTCACGATCAGCTCGCCCGCGATGAGCTCATACCGCTTACCGTCGTCCGGCATCTTCGCGAGGTCAGCGGCGGTGTACCGTGGTACCAGGTTGGGCATGGCCATAATATCGGCTCGGCGGTTAGGAGGGAGCAACTCGGCGACATCCCGCCAATCTGGACCGGCGGTGCGTGAGGGTGTTACCCGATTTGATGCGATTCGAAGCCCGCCGCCGCTAAGTTGCGCCCCATGCAACTGTCGAAGTCGAAGTTCGTGGCCGGCTGCCAATGCCCAAAACTCCTGTGGTGGTCGGTTCATGAACCGCTGGCCCCGGAACTCCAGCCAGGTAAAGTCCTCCTCGACCGGTTCGATCAAGGGCGCCTGGTCGGCGAGCTGGCGCGGGCTCTGTTTCCAGGCGGGGTCTTGATCGATTTGCCCCACGGCGCCCGCGAGGCGCGGCTCGACCAAACCCGAGACGCCTTGGCCTCCGGAGCGACCGCCGTCTTCGAGGCCGGCTTCGAAACCGGCGGCGTAACGCTCGCAGCCGACATCCTCCTCCGCGACGGCGACCGTCACATCCTGATCGAAGCCAAATCCACCACCTCGGCCAAGGACGAGCATACCCCCGACGTGGCGATCCAAACCTGGGTGCTCCGCCAGTTGGGGCTCCAGGTCGAGCGGGTCGAGGTGATGCACTTAAACAAGGACTACCGTCACCCGGGGCAGGGTGATCTGCTGGCCCGCTCCGACGTGACGCCGGCCGTCGAGGCCTTTCTGCCCCGGGTGCCGGAGCTGGTCGCCGAGTTCGCCACGATGCTTGGAGGCAGCCTACCGGTCCACCCAATCGGAGCCCACTGTTTCGAGCCGAGGGAATGCCCGTTCATGGCACGGTGCTGGCCGGATGATCCCGATCATATCTCCACGCTTTACAACACCGGGCCCAAGGGCACCGTCGCCTACATGGCCGCGGGCGTCCATAGCGTGTGGGATATCCCGAAGACCAAGAAGCTCCCGGTGGTGGCCGCCCGCCAGCTCCGGTCGTTGCGGGAGAACCGGCTGATCGTCGAACCCGGCCTGGCCCTGGCGCTGGCGCCGTTCGAGCGGCCGTTAGGCTATCTCGATTTCGAGACCGTGGCCCGCGCGGTGCCGGTGTGGGACGGGTTGGCGCCGTGGGGCCAAGCCACCGCACAGTTCAGCTACCACGAAGAGCGGCCGGATGGGACCTATTCGCATGTCGGCTGGCTGGCCGAAGGCCCGGGCGACCCGAGGCGGGAGTTGGCCGTCCGGATGATCGAGGCCACCCGGGGCGCCAAGCGGATCGTGACTTATTCGGCGTTCGAAAAGACCCGGATCAAGGAGCTCCAGGAGTTGGTTCCGGACTTAGCCGAGCCGCTCGGCGAATTGTCAGGCAAACTGACCGATCTATTGCCGGTGGTCCGGAACTATGTCTATCATCCCGGCTTCAAGGGCAGTTTCAGCATCAAGGCGGTCTTGAATCCGTTGGTGCCGGAGCTGACCTACCAGGATCTGGTCATCGTCGACGGGTTGATCGCGAGCGTGGAGATTGCCCGGTTGTTGTTCGTGGCCCACAAGATCCCGGTGGCGGAGCGGGACCGGCTCCGCCAGGATCTGCTCGATTACTGTGAACGCGACACCTGGGCCATGGTCCGGCTGATGGAGCGGCTCCGTGAGCTGGCGAGCGAGCCCCCTTCTACCTGAGCCGGACGGCCGTAAACGTGAGCCGGGACGCCGAAGGGTTGCCGTCCTTGGTTACCTCGCCGGTTTCGAGGTCGATGCCCCAGCCGTACACCTCGATGGTTCCCGTCATGGTCCGACCCGATCTGGTCGCCGAAAACCGGGTCAGGTCGCGCGGCCCGGCCTGGGTGCCGCCGTCTTCAATCGCCCGGCTGATTAGTCCGCCATGCACGAACTGACCGGTGACGGTGCCGGTTTCGAGATCAGTGGTCGACTGGGCCAACCGGCTCACGTTGTACCCCGCGAAGAACGGTCCGACCGAGTAGCTCACCGAGGGGCTGACCCCCAGCGACAGCTGTTGTTCACCGGGCAAGGGCGCCAGCGACGTCGGGCAGCAATTCGACAGACTCCACGTCGTTGTCGGGAGAACTCGAAGGCGGAGCACGGTCTGCCCGCCCGGTTCTTCTTCGATCGCGATCAGGCCCGACTGCGGAACCGCCAGCACCCGGCGGGCCAGCGCCCAGAATGGGTCGCTTCCGTCCGGTTCTGAGGTGTCAAGAAGCTCGTCCTCGTCCACCAGACTGGTGATCTGCCAGAATGGAGCGGGGTCAAAGTCGACCATGACGGTGTCGGCCGATAGGACGGCCCGTGATTCGGCGGCAAGCAACGTCGAGATGACTTGATAGTCGCCCTGTTTGTCGTAGGTATGGGTGGCGTTGGTCAGGCTCAGATTTTCGCTGGTCTTCCCGTCGCCCCAGTCCCACTTGATCCGAAATCCACCGACCGGTGGTGAGGGAACGGCGGCGTCGAACACCACCTCACGGAGGTCGCCTGTGAGCTTGAAGTTGTCCGGCGTCACTTGGTAGGGAGCCTTGACGGCCTCGAGGACACGAGCGGTCATTTGCTTCACCAAGCCCGAAATCCGGATGAACGGCGACACCACGATCGGAGTGGGTTCTGACGAAAGCCCCGCCAGGACGGCGCCCGCCCCTATCAGGAGCGAGCGGCTGTCGCTTCGGCCGGCTTCGGCGCCGCTGGTCGGAAAACTGATCACAAACCCGCCGCCTAACGAGGGGATTCGGATCGTCGCCTTGGAGGACCGGAGAGTCAGCTTGTCGTCTACGATCGGCTCCCACCCGCCACCGGCCACCACCTCTTGCTCCATCGTCACCTCGGGCAGGCCAGCCTTGTCGGCGATCGCCTTATTGAGGACTGCCCGGGCTTTTCCGGCGAGCGCGGCGATCTGCTGTAGTTCGCCGTGTAAGTCACGGAGCGTCTCGAAGGGAAGGACCATTGACGGCAGCGGAAGCAAACCACTGGCCGATTGGCTGGGGCCGCCCACGGTGGCCTCGACCTCCGTGGTCCCGAAGCCGGTGGCCGGGGTCCGGCCGAGCTGGAGGACGGCCTTGATCGCGCCCCGGATCAGAGTCAGGTTGCCGTCGCTGCTCCCGATTGCGTTCGCGAACACGTCGGAAATACCCGTTGACGTGATGAAGACGGCCGGCGTCACGCCCCGGAGAGCGAGATTGGCCGACATTGTTTGGCTCACCAGTTCATCTCGTTCGGGCTTTGGCAACGGGCGCAGTTGTTCGTTGAGTTCCTGCAGCACTGGATCCAAGCTCCGAAGGAGCCGGCGAAACCCCTGGACTAAAGTGCCTAGGGGCGCCGATTCGGCGTAGAATCCGGGTTCCGCCAAACCTTTGACCAGCGATGACATCGCTGGGCCCCGCAGGGCCAGGTTCAACGCCTCGAAACCCGCGATGGCGGCGCCGTGGCCGTTTGGGGCCAGGGCCGACCCATGTTCCAGCACCGGCCAGCGATCGGTGGCCGGGTCAATCAGGAGCGGAACCGGTGGGGCGGGCAGCAAGAAGTCCAACGGAATCAAGGAGCCGATCGTGATACCCCGGCTGGCTCCGAAGGCCACCCCAGCCGGCGCAACCGCAGCCGGCCCGAGCAGCAAGTCGGCCCGGAAGTGAGCGGTCGCGACCCGAATGGTCGTCGCGGTTCGGGCTACCGTCGGCATGACCTCCATGGTCCGTCGGGCCGGGTCGTACAAGGCGATCACCGTCGCCCGTCCCGCGGTGCGGGGGATCGGTATGTCGAGCGTCATGAGGTGCTCGCCCCGGGGCTGCTCGGTGGCGACCTCGAGGACCGGACCGGCGACCTGGTAGCCCGCTGGGAGCACCGGTAAGACCGGGTTCGCCGGAACCCGAAACTGCCAATTTCCAGGCGCCGTGAACGTCCCGGCCGGAACGGTCAGCTTGAGCCCTCGGTAGGGATGGTTCGGTGTGGTAATCTCAAAACTGCCGCCACCGGTGCCGATGCCGACGTCGATGGTCTCGCTGCCTGGCAGGATGGTGGCGCGGAATACCGCCGGCGTGAGCGAGCCGACTTGGGCGGAGAGGGTCTGCTCGCCCGTGGCCCCGAGCCTCCAGGTGGTGACCTTGGCTATCCCGGCGGCATCGGTCGTTGGGCTCCCCCCCTCGACCGTGCCACCCCCAGCGGTCACCGCAAATTGGACCGAGACACCAGAGAGCGGGCGCCCTTGGGCATCCCGGACCACCACGGTCGGTGCCACCGGCACGGGCTCCCGGCTTCCGGCTGTTTGCTGGCCGCCGGCTTCGATGGTGACGGTCGCCGGGCCCGGTGGCGGAGGTGGCGGCGGCGGGGGCGAAGGGGGGGTAGAGCCGCCACAGGCTGCGAGGAACAGGGTAAGAGTAGTCAAGCGGGTGGCGGCCATCGGGCGGATCCTAGTTGAGTTGGTCTGAGCTATAACCTACGCGTTAAAACCCCGAGCCGGGGCTCAGGGCTGCCAGGGCTTCGACCCAGGAGAGCCCCCTTCTACTTGAGCCGGACGGCGGTGAACGGGAACTTGGGTTTGGGATACCGCCATGGGCTTCTAATCAGTCCCTCCCGGTGGCCCGGCGGTGCGATCTCGTCCTGCTGGATCACTGGTTTTCCGAGCTCGACGCCCAGCCGAAATAGGCCCGAACCGCGGTCGGTTGGGGTTC
>JAYVJS010000415.1:0-4542 GCA_043769075.1 Gemmatimonadota bacterium
GGTCTCCATCAACTACCGGCTCGGGCCGTTCGGGTTTCTCGACCTCGAAGCGTTAGGCGGACCCGACTACCGGCGGAGCCGCAACCTGGGCCTGCTCGACCAGCTGGCCGCCCTTCGCTGGGTCCGGTCTACCATTGGCGCCTTCGGTGGCGACCCGGCCAACATCACGGTCTTCGGCGAGTCGGCCGGCGGCTCGGCCATCATGCGGCTGCTCGCCATGCCGCTGGCCCGGGGGTTGTTCGACAAAGCGATCATCGAAAGCGGTGGTCCAGCCAACATCAAGATCAAGGGCTATCCCAAGAAGGACGACATCCCGACGGGGCAGGCGTTGACCCGGTCCCTAATGGGCGAGGCAGGGGTGACCGACATGGCCGGGCTCACGTCACTCCCGGCCGACTCGGTCCTCGCGGCGGCCGGCCGGGTGGCCCTCAACCGCGGCGACCGGATGGGCGTCAGCACCTGGGGCGCCCGGGTCGACAATGAGGTTCTGCCTGAGGACGTCTTCGGCGATATCCGCCGGGGGGCGAACCCTGCGGTGAAGGTGCTGATCGGCACCAACGAAGACGAGATGCTCTACTTCCGCCTTTACGACCCGGATTTCGAGCGGAACCTGATGCGCGAGTATCACGAGAAGGGCTCGGCCATGGGGCGCGACTTCAACCGGGTCCGAGAGATCGCGGATCGCTACATCGCCGGCAGCAGCGATTCAATGCGGTACGTCGATTTCGCCGGCGAGTTCTGGCTCCGGCAGCCGTCGATTTTGTTGGCCGAGGGACAAGCGCAGTTCAACGATGTCTATATGTATCTGTTTACCTGGGATTCCGGTGTTCCCGGGATGGGCGCCGCTCACGCGATCGAGCTCCCGTTCGTCTTCGGCCACCTCGAGGGGGCGGAGGTCGAGCAGTTGACGGGGCCGAAGCCGCCGGCCGCGCTCTCGCGTCGAATCCAGGCCGCCTGGACCGCGTTCGCCGCCACCGGCAATCCGACCGCGCCGGGGGAGCCGGCTTGGCCCCGCTACACCGCTGATGCTCGGGCGACGATGTTGCTGACTGATGGCACATGGACCGTCGTGAATGACCCGAAGGCCGAGGCAAGGCGGCTGCTTCGGGAGATGTACGACGTGGGCCAGTGAGGGCTCTTCCCGGCCGCTCCGTTAGGGTATCATCTGGTGACCAGCACTACGCGTATCAACCCACCCCAAGCGGCTTCGGTCTGCGAAGACCGACTGATTTCACGAGTAGTGCCGCTGCCAAAGTCGCGCCTGACCTCATCGAATGAGATCCGATGCCGACGAGCAACCATCTCCACCCGGAGTTTCCGGTATTGCCAACCGACGCCGCCGGACAAGTACCAGGCCCGATGGTCGAGAACCCAACCTGTTCCCACGCTGAGCCCCAGATGACTCGTCGCGGGGTACCACATTTCAGCGCCCGCGGTTACTGCCGCGGAACTGCCTGGAGCGTACATTGAATCCACTGAAATGCCGGCTCTGGGCACGCACTCAGCTGCGTCGGCATATCCCCTTGCAGTACCCTCTAGGACGGCTGAGACTCGCAACCGCTTGGCATAAAATCCAGCCTGCGCACTAAGACTCGCGCCGTTGAGCCGACGCGCTGCCCCGCAGAGTGGCGTAAGGCTCCGCGGTACACTGGCGACGCCGACGCCAGCCCCAAAGAAGGCGCGCTGGGCATTTGCCGAAGTAGGGGCGCCGAACAGCACCGCCAGGGTGGTCATGCTGGCGTAGGTGATGTTGCTTTCGCGCATTCGGCCCCCCATCTACGAAGTCCTCGAGTCGACCACCCGAGGCCCTTGTCCTCGCCGGTGCGTCCGTACCCCAACATAGCCTTGGTCGGGAATCGGGAATGTTCGAGGATCGTCAAGACAGCCGGCGGTCGCCGTCGACGCCGTGCCAGACCAGCTCGGCGACTCCGCCAATCTTGACAGGCATTTTGACGGGTCGTCGCCTCGATGGTGCGGGTGGAAGCGAGCCGACGTACGCCCCACCACCACCATCTCGGGCACCGACAGCGACTGGACCACCGCCTGCATCGGGGCGCTGCCCGAGTCGGCGCGGGCCCCGGTGCGGAAGTTGAGCAGCTGCCGCAACAGATACTGCGGCGAACGCCCGGCAATCGGCGGAACCGCGCCGACACCAAGCAACGCCGGCCCATGACAGGTGGCGCACGCCGTTGCCACGCCGGCCGGACCCGCTCGGCGTCTTCCGGCATCTCGATCAGCCGCCCGGCCAGGGGCTCGGTGCCCTCCCCGTCCCGGACGTAGCGGATTCCGGCGATCCGGTGCCGGGGAACCTGGGCCGTTTCCACGACGCGGTTTCGCCGCACCAGCGCAAGGCGCGTGTAGTACGCCGCGGCCTCGGCGACGTCCGCCTCGGTCACGGCCAGCGCGATGGCATGCATCGAGTTGGTGGCCGCCACGGGATTGGCCGAGCGACGGGTCGAGTCCCGGAAGGCGCGGACCTGCCGCACGATGTACTCCGCGGGCAATCCGGCCATCGTGGCGTTCTCAGGCCGGCCGGCGCCGTCGTAGAGGTGACAGAACGAACAGGCATATCCGGTCGGGCGTCGCCCCGAGGCCACGGACGGCGGGGCGGGCGGATGTGAGGCCGGAAGCCAGTCAGCCGGCGCGAACCGGTTGAACGCCTGCTTCTGGGTAAAGGCCCGGGCCCCGCCTGGGATCCGATGGAGGCGAACACTGTCGGCGGTCGGGAACGGATCGGGGGCGGGCGGGAGCTGGGTCGGGTAGGCCCACGCGGGGACGACAAAGCCAGTGGCGGCGGTTAGCGGCCTGGCCGGCGCCGGTTGGGCTACGGCGCGGGCGGCGAGCAGCAGAATCAGCACGACGGGAGGGACGATCCGCATGGCACCAATGTTACCCAACTACCTGTTGCCGCCACCTTGAGGCCAAGCTGCTTGGCCAGGCATCGCTTGCAATTCAGTATCACCAGTGGTACCATCATGGAATGGCGCCGCGGGTAGTCGTGGACACAAACGTGCTTGTTGCGGGCCTGTGGTCCCGGAGCGGCGCGTCATTCCACCTGCTCGACTTGGTGCGGCGGAAGCGGGTGAAGCCAGCGCTTTCCGTCCCGCTGGTCCTGGAGTACGAGATGGTTCTCAAACGCCGAGCGACTGATCTCGAATTGACGCAGGGCGACGTTGTCGCCGTCCTCGATTTTCTCTGCGTGGTCGGGCACCACCAGCAGATCCACTTTCTGTGGCGCCCCTCCCTCCGTGACCCTCGCGACGAATTGGTCTTGGAGTTGGCCGTCGCCGCTAGCTGCCGGCAAATCGTCACGTTCAACCGTAGGGACTTTGTTGGAAGCGAACGCCTCGGTGTCGAGGCCGTTACGCCAGCCGCGTTCCTACACAGCATTGGAGAAGCCCGATGAGTACTCTCAGCCTTCGGCTCCCGGATTCACTCCACCTGAAGGTCAAAGAGCTGGCCGAACGGGATGACATCTCGATCAACCAGTTTATTGCCACGGCTGTGGCCGAGAAGATGGCCGCCTTGCTCACCCTCGACTACCTGACCGACCGGGCGGAGCGCGGCAAACGGGCGGCGTTCGACCGGGTGTTGGCGAAGGTGCCGGCTAGGACGCCCCTGCCCGGCGACGAGCGGCACGAGGCTAAACCCGTTCCGCCGACGAAGGCTGGGCGGGGCTCGGCGCCGAAGCGGCCCCGTCGTTCGCGGGCTCCCAGCTGAATGCAGACCGTGGCGCCAGAGCCGACCGATCGGTTGCATTTGCACCATCCGGGCTAGAGCAGGTGCGAATGCCTTACTCGCTGACTCTCTTGGTGATTGTGCTGTCCTGGCCGCAGGTCGCCATCCCCGATACCGCGCCTGACGGATCCAAGCTGCTCAGAGCATGCAGCGCGGCAAGGCAGCAGCAGGACGGCCGCGATCTTTCCGTTGAAGACGCCGCGGAGGCTCTCTGGTGTGTTGGCTATGTTGGCGGCTTTATCGACGGACTCGCCGTCGCTCAATGGGGAGGTGGAGTTCCTCGGGTGTGTCTTCCGGAACGGGGCGTTGAGGTTGACCAGCGATACGAATCCTTGAAAGGCATCTTCGAGCCTACCCCGAGCGGCTTCGCCAGAGCGGTCGAGCAGCATTGGCGCTCTCGATCGCATTGGCCTTCCCATGCCATAGGCCACCGGGTTGATGACGGTCCGGTCTGACTTGCGCGATGGCGTCGGTGAGCCCTTCGTTGAAGCAGCGACCGCTCTGCGCCCAGCAAATTGTCCCCGGCTGGACGCCGCCAAATGCGTTGGCTGGTTCAAGGCCCGGGTCTTCCCCCTTGCCTTACCGGTCGTGCCCTTGGACGTTCATGCTTTGCGCCACGCTATCGACCTGGGCAACGATGACTATCGTCGTTAGCTCGGTGTCAGAGCTTGCTCAGCTTTGCCGCCAGAAACATGCCGCCAACTTGCTAGTGGTGTGATGCAGAAGTGACTTGCATAATGTTGTCGGTCATGGTACGATTGGTGCCATGCCACTGCCAATTCGAATTGTCCAATTGAAGCGCGG
>JAYVJS010000416.1:0-10179 GCA_043769075.1 Gemmatimonadota bacterium
GGTGATCGGCCCGGCTCGTCCCGGATGGCCCACGACCCCGCCAGGCGACACGTTAGGCTCGGAGATCTACCACAGCCGGCTGGTGGGCGGAGTCTGGACCGAGCCGGTGAATCTCGGCGAACCGATCAATTTGCCGCTCGACCTCGAGGGCGACCAATGGGTATCGGCCGATGGTAACCGGATTCTGTTCAACAACGGCGTGCCCAATCCCATCCGTCCAAACCTGGCCATCTTCTATTCCGAACGAATCAATGGGGTGTGGCGGACGCCGGTACCCGCGGCAACTCTGGGGTTCCCCTTCGTAGCCGGGGACGAGAATCCCCATCTCACCGAAGACGAGCGGACCCTGTTCTTCGAATCGTCCAGGCCGGGAGGTTTCGGTCGCCAGGATCTCTGGATGTCGACCAAGACCGCCACCGGGTGGAGCCCGGCGGTGAACCTCGGCCCTGTGATCAACACCGCCGGGGTGGAAGGGTCGCCCTTCAGTCTCGACGGGACGGAGCTCTACTTCGACGGCAAGGGCGACCGGGGGATCTCATGGACCTCGCGGAACCAAGCCGGCGAGTGGCGGGAGCCCGTGGTCATCATCCCAGGCCCCGTCGGCGATCCTTCACTGACCGGGGCGGGCGACCTCTATTTCATTCAAGGAGCCCAATCGTCGGGGGGAGGGTTCGGGGCGGATATCTACGTCGCCCGCCGGATCGGAAAAAGCCAGTGAAGTCTTCATGAAAGGTTGTTTACTCCGCTGTTTGTGATCTTGGCGGCGGGCCGGTGATCGATAACTTAGCGGGGTGGTTTGGAACCAATCGCTCACTCCTAACGCCCGGATTCTTCATGCGCACCGCCGCCCGTCCCTTGGCCGTCCTGCTTCCCCTCTTGTTAGGTTGTGCCTCGAAACCCGCGGCCCCGCCGGCCTCGGCTGATTCACCGCCGGCGGCCGCCGGCATGGCCGGCGTCAAAGATGATGGCTCCCAAAAGAATGTCGTCAGGATCGCGGTAGGATCGCCGGACCACACGACGTTGGTAGCCGCGGTCACTGCGGCCCAACTGGTCGACGTCCTGTCCAGCTCGGGGCCGTACACCGTGTTTGCCCCGACCAACGCCGCGTTCGACAAGCTGCCCAAGGGAATGGTCGATGACCTCCTCAAGCCTGCCAACCTCGCCAAGCTTCAAGCCGTTCTTCGCCACCATGTGACCACCTCGGTATACCAGGTGGCCGAGTTCACCGATGGGCAGTCTCTCGGCATGGCCGACGGCACTTCCGCCACCATCTCCAAGAGGGGGGCTGACACGTATTTTGGTGATGGCAAGATCGTGGCGTCGATTCGGGGCTCAAACGGCATCGTCCACGTCATTGACGCCGTCGTGCCGCCGCAGTAAGGCGCAGCCGCGCCCTCAGCCGCGCTCCAGTCTTGCCCCAAGAAGGCGGCTGGCTGGAGCACCGAGAGCCCAAAACGCTGGACCAATTGTGGGTGACCTGCGGGGCCGCCTCGTTAGCGGGCGATGCGGCCGGGATCGCCGCCTACTCAGTCGCCGTCGCGGACGGAACCCTCGATCAGCGTCCATTGGACTCTTAGCCCAGCGAGGGGTACCGTGCCATCGCCGGAGTTCGAAAAGATGCCTCGCGCCAGCAGCAGAAGTTCCGGCGCGGCCCGCCGATGGGGAGCGAGGGCAGCTTCTAGTTCGCGGTAACGGCCCAAATCCTCGGGCAAGACCCGGGGTCCTTCCCCAATCAAATCGATGCGATGCTCAAGGCTGGCGGCCTGCCAGCGTTGCCAGAGGTGGAACTGTTCCACCGCCAAGTCCCGGACCTTGGCCGTTACTGGCGAGAGTTCAAAGCGATCTTCCGCCGCATTCCACTCGGGACTATCCAGATACAGCGATCGATAACAGTGCGGGTGCCCGCGAAAGTCCGCGATCCCGGTGCGAGGGCCGTCGTAGTAGTCCTCGACTGTGTGGACGAGTTCGGGAACGAGCATCGTTGGGAACCCTGTCATCGCCGCCTAACGGATCAGAATTATGCTGCGGAGACGCGCCGCGCCTCCGTCAGTCATCAATTCTTTGTTATGCCGCCGTCACACGGCGCCCGGCTCGACGGCCCGCGGGTTGGCGTCGAAGCTCGTCCCGGACTACCCGGCGAACGACCGTTTCGAGCGGCTCGCGCTCCGACCCGATGACCTGGCGGAGGGTATCGTTGATGAGGGTCTGGTAGTTGCCACCCCCAGCCGCCTCGACCCGCGCCCGGAACCAGTCGAGGACCTCGTCGTCCAGTCGAATCGTGATCCGCGTCTTCCCCTTGGCCACGGGTACCACCGGCCCGCGTCGGCCGCCGCCGAGATCGTACTCTTTGCGCATGTCTATCCCTCCTCATACTGGCGCCGCTCGCGGGGAGTCGCAAGACGGGCGGAAATCAGCCGGATGTCGTCACCCCGCCAGGTCCAGCTGACGAGGACCAGCCGGCCAAGGAAGTCGAGCCCGACAGTAACGAAGCGGTCTTCGGCGGGATGGGGATCCTGGATGGTCAAGGCGAGGCGATCCTCGAACGTGCCGACCGCGTCGGGGAAGCCGACGCCGTGTTTGAGCCGGTTGGCCCGGGCCTTGGCCGGGTCCCACTGGTCCGAGCCCGACTCGGCCCCAAACTCGTCTCACCCAAAGCGGCGGGAGCCAACCCGTTAAGCAAACCTGTTGTTAGGGCAATTGCGATCGAAAGTTTCCCATACGGGGAAGCGGTACTCCGGTTCGAGAACACTGTCGACCCAATCCGGACCAATACCCCATTCGATCCGACCGCCCATTTTCTTCACGGACCGGGCAAGGAACCGGCTTATTCACCGCCACTCAGGCGGGCGCGCCACGCCCAACCACTCCTGGGAACGAGTGACGAACGACAACACCAACGGCCTGCTCCGCCAGTATTGGCCCAAAGACGCGTCGATGGCGTCCCCTGACCACTGCGGTTGCACTTCAAACTTGATATCAGGTTGTGCCTCGAAAACCACGGCGTCAAAGATGATGGCGCCGAAAAAAAATTGCCGCTAGCTCGCGCTCAATACCTCGCTAGCCGCTCGATGTCCCGAGCGGACCGCACCCTCCATGGAGCCGTTCCAGCGATCGGAGGTCTCGGTGCCGGCCCAGTGGATCCTGTCGATCGGCTGCCGAAGCGAAGGGCCGGATCGCGAGAGAACGCCGGGAGGCAATGCGGAACTGCAGCCTCCGTTCCACGGATCGGTACTCCAGTCCTGCTCCAAGAATGCGGTTGGCTGGAGCACCGACGGCCCAAAGCGCTGGACCAAGTCTTCCGACAGGGCCGCCTGCCGCTGCGCCTTGTTCTTAGGCAAGGCCGATCGATCGGCGAACACCAGGAGCGCGCCGGGGGCTCCCTCCGCCGGGGAGTTGTCGAAGGTTTGAGTCGCCGTCTTGCCCCCGGTCGAGATCCCGTTGAATCCAGCGGCTCGCCAAAACGGGGTTGGGTACACCAGGTGGGCCTTGTAGCCGGCAGCCATTTTCCATGACGACATCAGGGTCTGGCGTTCAAGCGGTAGAGCCGGAGCGAACTCGATCCGGCCGGCGTCGAAGGGACTCATCGCGACAATCAGGCGGCGAGCCTCGACAATGGCGACTCGGGTTCGGACCTCGACGCGATCCGGTTTCTGAATTACTCGGATGACCGGTGTGTTGAGGAGGACCCGTTGCCCAAGCCCCTCGGCCAATCGAAGCGGAAGCAGTTGGGAGCCGCCGACAAAGCGGCGCTCCCGGGCGGCCCCTTCGATGCTCTGGATGACGCGAAAGCCGCCGGAGGACCGGAGGGAGTAGAGCCACCACAGAAACGAGGTCGCATCCGGTGCACCGCCTAACGTCGTGCGCACCGCCGCTTCGATTTCCCGAATCGTGGCGGGGCTCTGCGAACGGCGGGAGAGCCAGTCGGCGATTGTCATCTGGTCCCACTCGGCAGCCTGGGGTGCGGTCCACGGTGCCTCGAGCGGAACCACCGCCATCAGGGTTTGGAATTCTCCGACTACACCGAGGAGTTCGGCCGAGTACGCGGCTGAATTCTCGATCGTTCCATCGGTCCGGCCGGTGTAGGTCTTGAAGGTCGGGACGTTGAGGTGTTCGCCGAGGGCCAAAATGGCGTCTTGAGTCGGGCCCACCCATTGGCCGCCTCCCTCCACCACGCCACCCCCGGGCAGCGGCTGGTTGATGACTCGTCCGCCGACCCGCGCCTTGGCCTCGAAGACGACGACCGTGGCCCCCTTTTCGACGAGGTCGGTGGCCGCCACCAATCCCGACAACCCCGCCCCGATAATCGCGACGTCGACCGTCGGCGGACCGTTTCGCCGGATCCGGTTTGGGAGCACGGCCTTGGCCCCCATCGCCGCGACGACGCCCAAGAAATCTCGACGGGGTACCCGACCCATGGTCATACTCCCTCAGTCAGTGACGTGAACCAATGGGGACGCTTGGAGACGCCTCGATCGCACCACTGGAGACCCACTCAATGGCCCGCCGCCATCCCGTCCTTCCGGGGATCAGACGCCGCGGCCCACCCTCGTCCCAGTTTCATGATGGCCTGACCTCCTCCGAAGGTTACGCCGCTGGGGCCCTGAAGCCGATGCCCCAGAGCCGTAAGCTCGCTGGCGATCTCATCGGAGAGACCCTCGATGGCGATCGTCCGGCCCGTAAGGTGCCTCATCCGGGCCGCCTCGATCGCCTCCTGAGGGTCCATCCCGAATTCGACGAGGTTGAGCAAAACTTGCACCTGACCTTGGGGCTGCATGTCGCCCCCCATGACGCCGAACGAAAGCCACGGCCGCCCCTGCCGGGTAACAAACGCCGGGATGATCGTGTGAAGCGGCCGTTTGTTCGGGGCCAGACGATTGGGATGGCCCTCCGTCATCACGAACCCGGCGCCTCGGTTCTGAAGCACAATGCCGGTGCCCGGGATCACAACGCCCGAGCCGAAATAGCTGTAAATCGAATTGATAAACGAGACCATGTTGCCCGCCGAGTCGGCCACCGTCAGATACACGGTTTCGCTCGCCGTGGCGATTTCGCCGGGGTCCGGCCGGTCGGCCGCCTTCCCTGGATCGATCAGCGCCGCCCGCTTGGCGAGGTATCCGCTATTGAGGAGGGCGGCGGGCGTGACCTTCATGTACTCGGGGTCGGCCACGTAGTGGGCCAAATCGGCGTGGGCGAGCTTCTTGGCTTCAATCAGGGTGTGAAAATACCGGGCCGTGTTGTGGCCCATCGCCTTGAGGTCGATGCTCTCGAGCATTTTGAGCATCTGGAGGGCCGCGATACCCTGGCCGGCGGGCGGGAGTTCGTGGAGGGTATAGCCCTTGTAGTCCACCGAGAGCGGCTCGACCCACCGGACCTGCATTGCCCGGAGATCATCGAGGATCACATAGCCGCCCAGATGCTCGAGCCCCGCCACGAAATCCCGTCCGAGGTCGCCGCCATAGAAGCTGCCGATGCCGGAACCAGCCACTCGCCGAAATGTCCGAGCCTGGTCCGGGTTTCGGAACCACTCGCCCGGCCTCGGCGCCCGGGTGCCATCGACCAGGTAGGTGGCTCTCGCCCCGGGGTCACGGCCGAGTTTCTCGACCTCGGGCGCCCAATCCTGGGCGATGACCGGACTCACGGGAAACCCCTCCTCAGCCAGCCGGATGGCCGGAGCCAGGACTTCGCCTAACGTTCTGGTGCCGTACCTGGTCAAGAGGGCGTCCCAGCCGGCCAGGGCGCCCGGTACGGTGACGGCTCGGGCCCCGGTCGCCGGGACAGCGGTGTCTCCGGCGGCGGCCAGTGCGGCGACATTGACCTTCGAGCCCGATTTGCCCGAGGCATCAAGTCCAACTAAGCGCTCTCCTTTCGCCGACCACAGGATGGCGAACATGTCGCCGCCCATCCCGGTCATGTGCGGTTCGGTGACGTTGAGGACCGCGGCCGCGGCCACCGCGGCGTCGATGGCGTTGCCGCCGTCCTCGAGGATCGCGAGGGCCGCCGCGGTGGCGAGGGGCTGACTGGTCGCGACGGCGGCGCGAGGGGCATAGACGGTGGAGCGGCCCGCCCGCGTGGCGGGACTAGTCAGCTGAGTCATTGATGGCCTGGGTCGAAAGGGAGAAACGGGGAGACAGGCATTGCGTCAATCCGCCAACCGGACCCGAAGGCCCCCCCGCGGCTCCAACACGATCGATGGCCGCAGCGGTACCGGCCCAGCGTCCAACGGTTCGAGCCGGAATCGGCGCAGAATGGCGGCCACGACGACGGCCATCTCGAGCCGGGCGAAGGGCTCCCCGATGCACTGCCGTGCTCCGCCGCCGAAGGGATAGAACGCAAATCGCGGCCGGCCGCTGGTCGCCTCGTCGGAGAAGTGCTCCGGGTCGAATTGGTCGGGGCGGGCGTACCAGTCCGGGTGGCGATGCATGGTATAGGGCGACAAATAGATCTTGTCGCCGGGCCGCACCCTCGCGCCACTGGGCAGCGTGTCTTCGGCAACGGCCACCCGGACGAAGAGCCAGGTCGGCGGGAACAGGCGCATCGACTCGTTGAGCACTCGCTCCAACAGCGGTGCCTGGGCGGTCTCGGCCGAGCCTGCCACCTCCTCACGGACCGCCCGCTGTACCGACGGATGCCGCGACAGTAGATGACCGGTCCAGGTCAGTGCCGCGGCGACCGTTTCGTACCCGGTACTGGTGAGCGTGATGGCTTCGTCTCGGATTTGGCGGTCGGTGAGCCGGGTGCCGTCGCGCCCGACGGCGCTGACTAGCATCGACAACCAATCGTCGCCTCCGGCAGGGCCGTGCCGCCGCCGGTCCGCAATCTGCCCATCGATGATCGACTCGAGGGTGTGGCGTGCCCTTTGGTACCGGCGCACCACCGGCAGCGGCCAATGCTCCGGCCAGGGAAGGTTGCTGGTGAAGAAGAACTCGTAGTAGGACCGCCGGTTCGTGACCGCGCGGGCGAATCGGGACCCCTGATCGACAAACGCCGCCCCGAAGAGTGCCGCGATCATGACCCTCTGCGAGAGGCCGAGCATCTCCTCCCAGAGATCGATCGTTTGGCCCGCCTTCCAACCACCGAGCGCCCGATCGGCCTCGGCGCGCGCCAGCCCGGCATGCCCCTCGACCACTCGACGATGGAACAAGGGCTGGACCATCCGGCGGAGGTACAAGTGATCGAGTCCCGTGGCGGTGTGGAGACCCACGCCCGAAAGCGCCCGGCCCCGAGCGCTGGTGAGCTTGGGTGTTTTCTCGTAGCGGTCGGCGCCATCGACCAACACCCGTTTGACGTCGGCGGGATCGTTGAGCAGCCAGGTCGGGCCGCCGATGTTGAGGCGGACACAGTCGCCGTACCGTTGGTGGCAGGCGCGGAGGAACCCCGGCTTGTCTCGCACGAACTGGAGTGCGTGGCCGATCAGGGGCCAGGGAGTCGGGGAGCCTGTCACGGGCTGCACCTCGGGCGCTTGGCGCCGGCGACGTCGTCGATGATGGCCAGATAGGCCGCCATCCAGACACCCTCAACGTAGGACGCCGTCACGCCGGCGCGGCCGCGCTCGGAGAGGGTCGTTCGCAACCCAGCGTCGGCCGCCAGTCGGTCGATCAGCGGCAGCAACTCTGCCGGGTCGTCATAGACCAGACCTCCACCGGTACGTTCAACCGCCTCGGCGCTTCCTCCAGCCCGCCGCACAATGACCGGCGCTCCGGCGGCCATCGCTTCGATCGCCGTTAGGGGAAACACCTCGGGCCCCCAGGACGGAATGACCACTCCCAGTGCTTCGGCGTAAAGGGCCCGCATCGCGGCATGGGGTAGAGCCCCAACGAAGGTGATATGACTCGCCTGTCGATAGCGAGCGCGGAGCGCCTCGCCGAGCGGTCCCTCGCCCACCACCTGCAGACGGAGGCCCGGCCGCTCGGCGAAAGCCGCGAGTAGTTGTTCGATGCCCTTCGAACCGACCAAGCGGCCGGCATACACGAATGGGCCCGATGACGGCCGGGGCCGGTCGAACGCGGGCGCGGTCGTCGTGAACGACGGCAGGACCTGGATTGGCCGGGTGATCCCGGCCGCCCGGTGCCGGTCGGCCGTGAATTGACTCGGTGCGAGCATGACATCGACATGGGCCAGCGACCGCGCCACGTGGTCACCCAGCCGCCAAAGTTGCGGCGGGATGCCGCTCCGCACGGCACACCGAAAACATTGGGGCCGGTCGCACGGCGCCGAGCGGTTTTTCCAAAGGACGTGGGTCGTGCAGAACAGCCAGTGGTCGTGCGGTGTGTATAGGGTGACGGGGGCGCGGCTCAAGGGCAGTACGCCGGGGCCGCCGATCAGCGAGATGTTGTGAAAATGGACGACGTCAAAGCTCTCGGCGAGCGCTTGACGCAACGGACCGGCCAAGAAGCCGGGTCGCCCGGTCTGCTGAGTCACCAGGCTCGCAAGCGCACCGGCCGGGCTTCGGATCGTGATCCGGCGGAGCCCAGGCGGATCGACAGGCGTGGCCGTGATCGGCGCGCCGCGAAGTTCGTAGGCATCGGCGGAATGCACGATGGTTACCTCGTGACCCCGCCGTACCAGGCCTTCGCAGATCGACTGGGTCAGAACCCCGTCGCCGCCGAAGTGGTACGGGGGATAGAAGGTTGAAACGTGGCAGAAGCGCATGTTGTGGGGATGATAACGTATCGGAGCCACCGGCTGGTCCGCCCCTCGCTCCCAACCGGCGGTTGTTACCCGCCGGGCCCCAGGGATTCCAACCGGGCGGCCATTCGTTCCAGCGCCCGGAGGAGCCGATCCGCCTCGGAGCGGGTCCGATCCGGATCACGGACCCGCATCGCCTCGAACAGCCCGGGAAAGGGCTGTCCGTCGTAGAGCGAGTAGATGTTCCACCCGTACACCACGTGCCGGAACCAATCGGTCCCCGGCGCTCCGCCGTCATCGGCTAAGAGTTGCTCCAGGCCGGCTAGGCCGTCGTTGAGACGTCGTTGGACGGCGGTCGCAAGGGACCCGACTTGCAGGGCGGAATCGATCGAGGCCTCGAGCCGCTTCGCCGCCCCTCCGATCCGGGTCACGAGAGCGCGATGACGATTGAGGTCGGCCTCGGGGCCGCCCGCCTGGCCCCAGCTCCGGGCGCCGGTCACGGCCTGGTCGAGCGCGGCGGCGTAGCGAGAGAATCGAAACGGAAGCACCGGGGCGCCACCGAGCCGGAGCGCGACGGTGCCGAGTAGCCGAGCCAGGACGGCGCCCTGCCGGAAGCCGGGATCGGCAATCCGTTCGACATAGGCGCGCGAGTCCGAGTTGGAATGGTAGGTCCCGAAACCGTATCCGTTGGCGCCGATGAACTCGAGCGAAAGCGTCGGCACCCCGAGGTGATCTTGGAACGGCACGAAGTCAGCGCCGCTGCCGAGCGGTTTGAGGTCGGGCACGAAGGTAGCCTCGGTGCCGATCTGCCCGGCCGGAGCGAGGCGTTTCCACGCCGCGCGCCGCCACCCATCGAAGACCGTTCCATCCAGGTCCTCGACATCGCGGGCTACCTCGGTGATGAAGTCGCCGAGAGACGGCACCCCGCCTGGGTCGAATCGGCCGACCATGGACATGTCGGTGTTGACGTACGCGATCAGTTCACGCTGGTGACGGGCTTTGAACGCCTCGGCGTACTCCGTCGATCCCACCAGTCCGAACTCCTCGGCGTCCCAGAACGCGAATGCGATACTTCGCCGGGGGCGCCAGCCGTCTCGCGCCAGGGCCCCGAGGGCGCGGGCGGTTTCGAGCAACGCGGCTACCCCGGTGCCGGGATCGACGCCGCCGAAGGTCCAGGCGTCGTGATGGGTCCCGAACAGCACGGTCCGATCGGGTTCCACCGCGCCCCGGATCGTGGCGACCACGTTCCGGATCGGCTTGAGCCCGTCCTCCATCGCGACCGACACCCGGGCCGCGGCCGGCCCGGGGCCGACCCGATAGGTCAGCGGTAGCCCGCCTCGGAACTCCGGCGGCGCCTCGGGCCCGCCTAACGCCGCGAGCAGATGCCGGGCTTGTCTAGAGCCGAGGGCGACGACCGGAATCCGGGGCAGGGTCGGTGCGGTCAGGGGATCGAGCCGGGGCGCGTCGGGAGTGGCGGCGATCCCCGGTGTGAGTGGATCGCCGTGCCAGAACCAGCTCAGCTTGGCGTTCCCCCGCTGAATCAGATCCTCGTTA
>JAYVJS010000417.1:0-5055 GCA_043769075.1 Gemmatimonadota bacterium
TGTCTCATTCCCGCGGGTCAGGTGGAGGGCGCCGCGGTTACCACCATCGAGGGGCTCGGGACGGACCATCCACTCCAGCGTTCCTTCATGGATGAGGTCGGAGCGCAGTGCGGAATCTGTACCCCCGGGATGATCATGGCCGCGGTGACCCTGGGCCCCAAGCCTACGCTTCAGGAAATCCGGAAGAAGCTCGCCGGGAACCTGTGCCGCTGCACCGGCTACGAAGCGATCTACCGAGCGATCCGTCGCCAATGAGAACGGCCGTTTCGACGCTTCGGCTGCTCGAACCTCGCAATCTTGCTGAGGCCCTTCGGATGCTCCGCGATGAGCCAGACGCGGTTCCGCTGGCCGGAGCAACCGACCTCTACGTCGCCCTCAACGCCGGCGTGCTCGGGCCGAGCACTTTTGTGAATCTCTGGCGGTTGGCGCCGCTCCGCCGGATCACGACCAATGGAGACATGCTTTCGATCGGGGCGCTCGCCACCTACACGGCCTTGATCCGGTCGGGTCTCGTCCGGCGGCGGGTTCCGATGCTGATCAGTGCAGCCCAGGCGGTGGGTGGGGTCCAGATTCAGAACCGGGGCACCATCGGCGGGAACATCGCCAATGGCTCTCCGGCCGGGGATACTCTACCGGTGTTGGCCGCGGCTGACGCGATGGTCGTCCTTCGGAGCTCGGGCGCGGAACGACGGGTCCCGTTGACTTCCTTTTACACCGGATATCGGGAGAGCGTGCGCCGGCCTGACGAGCTGATCACGGCTGTCGAGATTCCGCCGATCGAAGGGGCCCAGTGGTTCAGGAAGGTGGGCACCCGTGCGGCGCAGTCGATTTCCAAGGTGGTCATGGCGGCGGTGCGGGGGCCGTCGCCCAAGATCGCGCTGGGCAGCGTGGCGCCGGCCGTCGTCCGGCTCTATCGTACCGAGGCCGTTCTCGCGGCTTTGGGCTCCGTCGAGGAGGTCAAGCAGGTTCTGGAGAGCGAGATCGATCCGATCGACGACCTTCGCTCCACGGCCGGCTACCGACGGATGGTGGCAACGAACCTCGTGCAATGCTTCTGGAACGACACAAAAAGCTGAGGTGCCGGACCCCGTGGGATGCGGCACCTCGAGCCTCAATCACCTGCCCGGCGCCCGAACTACCTGCAGCTAGAAACCAAGCAGGGAATCAGGGTCATTGCCGTCAACGAAGCCTCTTCGCGGAGCACCGGTGCCACGAACTTCTTCTTCAACATCATCTCGCTCCTTTTGCTGGGGAACTTGTAAGGTTATTTGTCGGAGCACGAAACGGGCCGTCAAGAAATCAGCCGTTTTAGCGGAACTCCGGCCTCGGAACGTAGCGATCATGCCACAATTGTTGTGGGTCGCCCGCACGTCAGGTCGTTTCCGTGCGGGGATTGAGGCGGACCGAGAAACCCGGTGCCGGTTCCCAAAGATCTCTGCCTCGAATCGGGGGCCCGTCATTGATCGCGGTGAGTTCGAAGGCCCGAACCAGTGTGGTGAGGAACGTGATGCCGTTGGTCAGCGCCATGTTGCCAAAGGGACACTGATGCTGATCCAATCCGAACGGCGCAAACCGGTCGGCGTCCATCGGCTGCTGGAAACGCTCGGGCCGGAATCGAAATGGCTCGGGAAACGCTTCCTTGTCGTGATGCGATTCCCACATGCAGATTCGGACCACGGTGTCCTTTGGAATCGAGAATCCCTCGAATTCGATGTCCTGCCGAGCCAAGCGGATCAAAGCCTCGCTCTGGTCGCTCCGAAGGGTCTCCATCACAAACATCTCGGCCGACGACTTTCCACTGCCCGCATCCTGATCCTCGGTGGCAATTCGGGCGGCAGTCTCTGGGTGCTCGGCGGCGTATTTGCTCAGCCACCGAAACAGGCCGCGAGTGTCGTAGCGGCCCATTTCGACCATATAGATCAGGTTGCCCAGCATCGTTTCGTCGAGTTGTCCCGCGCGGTGTAGCCGTTGGAGAATGCTGGACGAATCCGACTCGGCTAGACAGTAGACTTGCAGGCAGGAGCGAATCGCGGCGAATGCCTTTCGCTGCTCGTCTCCGATGGTCCATTCGAAACCTTTTGGACCGAGGGCATGAAACCCCGCCACGAGTTGGTCAAATACGGGGGTGCCGGGCCTCGCGCCGAAGACGACGCACACCAGCATTCCGGTGGCGATATCGCCCAACGCCGCGCGATACTCGGCAGCCGACCAGCCATGCGACTCGCCGGTGGCCGCGTACCGGTGGAGGCGGTGATCCGTGATCGATTGCAACGTGTCCTTTTGAGCTGCCACATCGTCCGCGACCACGGCTCGCATCAGGCTTCGACGATACTGACGATGCGGGTCCCCCTGCATCGCGCGGATGAAGCCGCCGGGTACGATCGACTCCACCTGCACCGTCATCCCCTGCAGGCTGTCGCCGTGGTCCCGCAACAGCCGGCGACCCAGAGGTATGCCGACGACGTAGACGAGCAGTCGGTCGTGTGCGACCGCCTTGAAGACGGGCCCGATCCGATGGGAGAGTTCCAGCATCGCTGTCCGCTCCGACCGCTGCCGGTCGTCCAATCCCGCGATCATGCCGGGCGGGAGTCGGCGCCCCTTGATCAAGGCGCGAACGTGGGCTTGGACCAGCAAACGGTGGGGCAGGCGGGCGCGGACCGCTCGGCGCAACCCGCGGAGCTTGAGAACCCCGATGAGGCTATCTCGAGTAAGCACGGAGGCGTCGGCGGAAAGGCCGTTCTAAGTAGAACACGATCACGCCAGCAATATGACCCGGCCACCAGCTGTGAGGTAGTCGCCGGCCAGTTGTAGTTGCGATGCTCGCCTCGGCCTCGTAGCATTTGGGGGGATGGAACCAATCTCTCCGGCCGTTCTCGCCGACCAGTTGGGAGTCCTCGGTGTGGCGCCCAACGACACCGTGATGCTGCACACGAGCATGCGGAAGATCGGGCTCGTCGTTGGTGGAGCGCGGGGCGTGATCGAGGCGCTTCGCCAAGCGGTTGGCCCGCGCGGGAACCTCCTCATGGTGCTCAGTGCCGATCTGGATGAGCCGTTCGATTCGCTCGTCACCAAGGTCGACACTGAGGACATGGGTGTCCTTGCCGAGGTGTTCCGAACCTCTCCGGGCGTCCGGGTCAATGATCACGCCGCCGATCGGTTCGCCGCCCTCGGGCCCGACGCATTGTTCCTTCTCAACCCGACGCCGCTGCACGACTACCACGGCCCCGGCTCGGTTTTGGAGCGGTTTACCCAACGCAACGGCTCGGTCTTGCGGCTCGGTGCCAACCCCGACACGATCACACTCACCCATTATGCCGAGTACCTCGCCCACGTGCCCAACAAGCGCCGGGTCCGCCTGCGCTATGTCCGGGCGGATATTGGCGAGCAGTGGATTGAGTCTCTTGACGATACCGATGGCATTGTCGACTGGTCCGGAGGAGACTACTTCCCCCAAATCTTCTTGGATTATCGAGCGACGGGTGCGGTACGCCTCGGTCCAGTCGGCCAATGTAGTGCAGAGCTGCTGCGGGCTCAGGACTTCGTCGCCTACGCTGTCCAGTGGATGAACAAGAAACTGGTTGGTGACGGTGTCGATCCGCGGCGCTTTGCTTAGATGGTGGCCGGGGCGCGGACTCTCGTCCGGAGACTCGCAGGGGCCGATCTTCGCAAGCTCACGCGCTGGACGACGAACAGCGTTGTGTCGGCCTCGAATCGGCTCCGGTGGCATGGCGCCCGGTTGCGGATGCAGGTGTACGAGGCGTTGGCCCCGCGGGGTACCCTGCCTCCCGGGTCGCTTGCCGCTTCCTCCAGCCGGGACGCCCATCTCGACGACAAGTTCTACCTCAAGCAATTCCAGCGGCATGGCCGGATCTTCAAGCTGTTTTGGGGCTCCGGCCACCTCAAGATCTGTCTCGTTGGCTTCGACTATGCGCGCGGTCTCCTCCAACAGCATCACGCTCGGTTGCATCCCGTGACGATCGATCTCACGCCGCTCGTGCCGAACGAATACCTCCGCTCGATGCGCCCCGAGATTCATCCGCAGTACCGCGGCGCTTTTTCCAAGGGTCTGCGGAAAGACTTGGTCACCGAATTGGAGCCCGAGTTCCGGCAGTTCGTTCGGGATGAACTGGATGGTCTGGCCGCTCTCCAAGAGCCGGCGTCGCTGGCCCGCGGGCTCCACGAGGTCTTGGACCATGTCTGCATCAAGATCCTCGTCCGCTTTGTCCTTGGCGTCCGGCCGGATTCGGGGTGGTTTCCGTCCCTTTGCCGCACCTATCGCCGCTTGGGACCGGGCGACTATGTCGCGCCAATAGGCCCAGAGCAGAAGGCTGCGTATCCGATCATTCGCGATCTCGTCGGGAAGATAGTCCAGGCCCATCGAGAAGACGGCAATCAGGGCGTCGGGGACAGCCTGATCGGTCGAATGATTCATGCCCCGGATTCTTCCGTCGACGAGACCGTGATTGGCAATGCGATCTATATGGTGGAGCGGGGCCGCCACGATCTCCGCGATCTCTTGTGGTGGTGCACCAGGCACCTGAGCGATCACCCGGCCGTTGTAACTGAGCTCCGAGAAGCCGATGCCGCCCGCGGCACCAACTCGCGACTCGCCGAAGCCTGTGTGCTGGAGACGCTGCGCCTGGAGCAAGCCGAGGTACTGGTGAGGAAAGCATTGGCGCCGTTGACCCTGGACGGCTATCGCATCCCGAAGGGGAGCTGGGTGTGCATCCTCATGCGGGAGTCTCATCGCGACGCCAACGTATTCCCCGATCCGGACGCGTATCGGCCGCAGCGGTTCCTGGACCGGGTATACTCGGCCAACGAGTACGCGCCCTTCGGGCTCGACGAGCATCATTGTATCGGCCGGGCCTTGGTTGTTACAATCGGGACGTTGTTTGTCCAGGAACTGGTGGCCGGATACGAGTGGTCGATCGCTGGGGATGGACCGCGGGTTTTCGGGCCGCTCCACTGGCAACCGTCTCCGTCTTTCGCCATCGATCTTCGACCCAGGGTGCGCTAGATAGCGCGACCGGAACGCATTTGGACTCAAGCCGA
>JAYVJS010000418.1:0-27655 GCA_043769075.1 Gemmatimonadota bacterium
CGCCAAAACAGCGACGGAACTACCGAAACCGGGTTCGGGCTTGGGACTCGGTTTGGAGGGGTGTAGACGGCCTGAGAGCTTGTTGACCCTTTGGACACCGTGCCGACCTGGTTGTTCCCACCAACAATCCCATTCACTCGCCAAGTGCCCTCTCGAATCGATGGCCGGCAGATTGGCAACGCCGGTTCGTCTTCAGGAACGCCGTCGTTATCCACTACTTCCTGGGTGCAAGCGCTGGCCGTAAGGCTCACCCCCGTGCCCCCGGCCTCCACGGTGGCGCTGGCCGGTGTCAGCTGCCAGAAAGCGATCAGAGTGTACTCGGATGTGCCGAGATCGCCCTCGCTCAGGATGACGATGATGAGCCGGCCGTTCGACCGCAGCGCGGCCCCTTGGTCCGCCGCCGCCGAGACCTCCGTCGTGCTCGCGAAGCTGGCCCACCAACCGCCGGTCTTTTTCCGAATGCCCATCCCGATCGATTCGGGGAGCACCGCACCAAGGGTCGACGCCGGCACCGAGAGAGTGACGATCTTAGGCTTCACTAGCTTGAGGTTGGTCGGCGTGACGTGGTACGCCAAGCCGAAGGCGTTGGGCGCCGTGTTGACGACGGGCTGGATGGTGATGTTGGTTTGCGTCGTCAAGGCGCCTGCCGGGTAGGTGAGAGAGATCGCCCCATCGGCGGTCGCGATCGTACCGCCGCTCGGACCGATTGGGCGCGTCACCGGGTCGCCGGCTGGTATCCCCACAAACGGCTCCGAATCGGGGTCCGGCTCGACCGGGTTGGGCCCCGGTGCGCTGCAGGCGGCCAGCGAAACCAACACCACCGCGAGGAGGGGCGCGCGGAGTGGGGTGGCTGATTTCGGGTTCATCGTGACCTCGCTAGCGGAAGGTGAACGAATCCGACCAGTCCTGAACGGGTAGCCGTCCGCGATGCAGAGGATGTGGTCGACGCCAGTTTAAGGCGGGATTGTCAGGTTGAACTCAGCGCGGCGTCATCGTCGACTCACCGAGCGGTCCGATCCGGACTCGCTCCGAGGTACCTCGAAGCAGTAAGTCGCCCTGAGCTGATTTGGATCGGTCTTGCGCGTGGGTTAGTGGGCCGCCGGAGCTTGGCCCCGCCAACCATTGTCGCTGAGGGTCACCGTGCTCGTCCGCCTCGTGCAGGTTCGTCGTCCAGTTGCGATCGTCTTAGGGGTGTTGACCCTTTTTGCCTGCGGGGGCGGGTCCGATCCAACGCCGCCGCCTCCCCCGCCGCCCGAGCCCGTCGCGTCTCTCGACGTCTCCCCAAGCTCGGCCATCCTCATCCCGCAGCAGTCGACCCCGCTGACCGCAACGCCGAGAGCGGCGAGCGGCGCCGCGCTCGCGGGGCGTCCGGTTACCTG
Source organism: Gemmatimonadota bacterium (assembly GCA_043769075.1). GTDB lineage: Bacteria > Gemmatimonadota > Gemmatimonadetes > Gemmatimonadales > GWC2-71-9 > SHZU01. The sequence continues at coordinate 1,380 of JAYVJS010000418.1, forward strand.
GTCCACCTCGGCCGGCGCCGTGGCCACCGTGAGCGGGTCCGGTGAGGTGACGGCGGTCGGCCCCGGGAACGCCGAGATCACCGCGACCAGCGAAGGCAAGAGTGCCCGGGCGGTGATCGAAGTCCGGGAGGGAATGATGATTGGTGCCGCGGGCGGCACCGTCTCAGCCGATGGGGGCAACGTGACCATTGCCATTCCGCCGGGTGCTTTATCCGGAACCCTGCCCATCTCAATCGCCCGGATCAACAATCCGCCGAATCCAACCAACCTGCGGGCTCCGGTGGCCTATGAGTTTGGTCCGGACGGGACCCAGTTCACCCGCCCGGTCCTGCTGACCCTCAAGTACCAGAGCAGTGGACTCGATTCCCTCCAAGCCTTGCTTCGGGTGACCAGGCTCACCAATGGGAAGTGGGTGCCGTTGCCGAGCGGCGAGGTGAACGGGCCGGCGCGGACGGTGGTTGCCCCGACCAGTTCCTTTAGCAGCTACTCGCTTGGGTATCCTTTGTTTCCGGCCCAGGTCGTCATCACGCCGTCGAATCCTTCTATCTACGTCGGCCAGAGCATCGGCTTGTCGGCTCGAGTCCTCAATGGCGACGGTGAGGCCATGGCGTCGGGCCCGTTCGGCCCCGGCGGCACCGTCCATCCGGTTTTCTGGAGTGGCGATGCCGGCATTTCTCTCGACTATACCGACCGCCTAGCAATCGTGACTGGCCGTCTTCACGGGGATATCCCGCAGGTTGTTGGCGCGCATATTCAGGTATCGATCGAGTGTCGTGCCCTCGGTGGCGGGCCCAAGCCATGCTATTACGGGGAGTTCGATGGCCACCCGGTGCAGGCCGATTCCATCCAGTTTACCTACGGGGGCTCGGCTCGGGTTCTGGTCCGTCGGGTTCCGGTCCGCTCCGTCCAAGTAACGCCAGGTACCGCGGTGGTGACGGCCGGCGAAACGGTCCAGCTGGTCGCGACCCCTCGGGATTCCGCCGGCGGCCCGTTGACCGACCGCCCGGTCACCTGGACCAGCGGTGATGTGACCAAGGCGGTCGTCTCACCGACCGGACTGGTCACGACCATCGTGAGCGGGTCAGTTCCGATCACGGCGACCAGCGAGGGCATAGCCGGCGCCGCCACGCTCACGATCGAGACGTCGACCAAGCCCGTGGTTGGCGTCCAGGTAACCGCCCCGACGGACTCGGTGGAGGCGGGAGGCGCCCTCCAATTGGTTGCGATTGGCCGCGATGCGTTAGGCAATGCCATCACGGGGCGGCCGACCACCTGGACGTCGCTTAACCCGTCGGTCGCCTCCGTGTCGCCAACGGGATTGGTCACCGGCGTCATTGCCGGAGGACCGGTTGCGATCCGGGCGACGATCGACGGCATCGTCGGCGGGCGGAGTATCACCGTGACCGCCCCCGTTCCGCTGGTGCACGGCACCCCCACGACGGGGGACCGATTCACCTGTTTCGTCCGCGACAACGGCACGACCTGGTGCTGGGGTCGCGGCACATCGGGGGAACTGGGAATCGGTACCACGCCCGCGACCCAGTCTGTCCCTATTCAGGTGACGGCTGCTCCCCCGTTCGTCGCGATCGCCGCGGGTGGAACGACAACCCTGGGCCCGAATCCCGAGCGGTATCATGCCTGCGGCGTCACCGCGAGTGGCCAGGCGTGGTGTTGGGGGGCCAACGACGTCGGACAGCTTGGTGATGGCACCAAAACGCAACGGGACGTTCCCACGGCGGTGGGCGGCGGGCTCAACTTCGCCCGCCTCGCCGTCGGTGCGACGCTGCGGACCTGTGGGCTTACCACCGGGGGTGAGGCGTGGTGTTGGGGGGCTAGTCCATATGGCCATGGCAATCCGGCGATCTCGAATCGAACGGCACCCACCCGGATCCAAGGGACCAACGTTTTCACCCGCATTGCGGCGGCGCAATTCGTGGTCTGCGCTCTAGACGGCGCTGGTGCCGCCTGGTGCTGGGGTTCGGAGTTCGCGGGGGAAATGGGCGACGGTGACGATGCGATCCACATTCGCGACCAACCGCATCCAGTGGTCGGCGGGCACCGGTTCACGGACCTTACCGCGGGGACCATCCATGTCTGCGGCCTCAAGGCCGATGGTACCGTCTGGTGTTGGGGCCGAAACAGCGTTGGGGCACTCGGTGATGGGACGACCGTCACCCGGACCGCTCCGGTGGCCGTTCAGACGCCGGTGCGGTTTGCCGCCATCAGCGCCGGAGGCGAATCGACCTGCGGGATCGCGACGGACGGATCGGTCTGGTGCTGGGGCGATCGGACCGTTGCTGGGGGTGGCTTGGGGTTGCCCTCGTTCTACCCAACGCCGGTCAAGTTGCCTCTGGCTCGTACCTTCACGTCGATTTCGGCCAGTAGCGGCCACGCCTGCGGCCATGCCAATGACGGGATCTGGTGTTGGGGTCTCAACACCTGGGGGCAGCTGGGAAATGGCGCGTTGAGCCAGGTGCCGGTCGGGCCGGTGAAAGTGGTGTTCCCCCAATAGCCGGGGGCCCGGCGGCCGGCTCCGAGCCTTCCGGGCGACCGGCCGGTAGCGGAGCCCCTTTCTCGGGCCGGTGCCTGGACGGAACTGGACTGAAAAGTCTATATTAGACTTCAATGTCCAAAGCCCCCAAGACCACCGGCCCCCGCACCGGCCAGCCCACGGCCCAACGCCTCCTCCTGGCACGCACCCGGCCGCTCGCCGACGGCATTGCCGCCCTGCTGTTTCCGTTCGCCGAGGTCGTGATCCATGACCTCGAGACCCAGACCATCGTCCATATCGTCAACAGCCTCTCCCGCCGCGAAGTGGGCGACGCCACCGCGCTCGACGACATCGACTTCGATGCCTCGGAAAGCGTGATCGGCCCCTACGAGAAGCGGAACTGGGACGGGAGCCGGATGCGGGCCATTAGCGTCCTGATCCGGGACGATGCCGGCCGCCCGATCGGGGTCGCTTGCGTGATCCTTACCATCTCGGCCTTCGAACAGGCCCGGCAGACCCTCGAGCTGTTCGTCCGCGGCGTGCAGGTGGCCCCGCAACCTGAAAAGCTGTTCCGGGACGACTGGCAGGACCGGATCCTCACGTTTCTCCATCCTTGGCTCGCGGAACGGCAGCTCACGCTCGGCAACCTCACCCGGGAACAGAAGCAGGCGCTGGTGGTGGCCCTCCACCGTCACGGCGCGTTCGAAGGCCGGAGCGCCGCCGACTACGTGGCCCGGCTCCTCGACATGGGGCGCGCCACGGTATTCAAACACCTCAAGACCATTCGCGGCACCAAACCGAGGACCCGGACATGACCACATCGGAGATCACCTGTGACGTGCTGGTGGCCGGCACCGGCGCCGCCGGCTTTGCCGCCGCCGTTACCGCCGCAGCCAACGGCCAGAAAGTCGTCATGGTCGAGAAGACCGGCTGGTTTGGCGGATCGACCTGTTTTTCGGCGGGAATGGTCTGGATCCCGGGCAGCAGACAGGCCCGGGCCGCCGGCATCAAGGACAGCCCCGACCTGGCCCTTGCCTACCTGGCGGCGGAAGCCGGCGACCGACTCGACCGGGCCAGCGCCGAGGTCTACGTCAACCAGGGGGCCGACATCCTGGCGTGGTTCGAGGACAACACTCACGTCCGGTACCTACTCCCGCCCGCTTGGCCCGACTACCACCCCGCGTTCCCCGGTAGCTCGCCCGGCGGGCGGTCCCTGGGCCCGGCGCCATTCGACGGACGGACGTTAGGCGACCGGTTCGGCCAGCTCCGGCCGCCGCTCGCCACGACCATGCTGTTCGGCGGGATGATGGTCGGCCGCGAGGATCTGCCGAAGTTCTATTCGATCACCCGTTCCTGGCGCTCGGCCGCCCATGTCGGCCGCCTCTATCTTCGGTATCTCAAGGACCGCCTCCGGTATCCGCGGGGTACCCGGCTGTCGAACGGCAACGCGCTGATCGCGATGTTGGCCCGGACCGCGTTCGACCAAGGTGTTGAACTGTTGGTGGAGACGCCCGTAGTCCGATTGATTCGAGACGGCGATCGCGTGGCGGGCGCGGTCGTCATGACCGCTGGCGGCGAACTGACCATCCGGGCCCGCCGCGGCGTGGTGCTTGCCTGCGGCGGCTTCTGCTGGTTGAGCCAGCGGAAGTTCATGGTGACGCTCCGGACCGCGTAGGCCGTGGCCGGTGTCCACTCGAAGGCGGCGTCGGCGACGACCGGGCCATAGTGGGTCTCAAAGAATGTGTGCCGCCGGGTGGTCAGCCGCCCGTCGCCCTCCTTGACGTCGACCGACACGGTTCGCAGGGTCATCGGCCGGACCAAGCCCTCGTACTCGTAGGACGTGGCCGTCCCGGGGGCGAGCCGAAGCTGATAGACCGTCTCGCGTTTCGGCACACTGGCGGTGTGGGTCCACGCCACGTGCTGGTTGAACCCGAAGAGAAAGAATGGCAGCCCCTCGAGGACCGCGCCGTAGACCTTGAGCGCACCCGGGACCGTGAGGTGGGCCTCGAACCACCGTTCCGGCTCATGCCAGCGCCAGTGCGGGTTCGCGAACAGCATGCCCCGGCCGTTGTCGGTCCCGTCTTTGCCGAGGACAATCAGATTGCTCATCGTGACCGCTGGGGCGGGGGCTTCCAGCGCCCCGGTTCCCTGGCTCGGCGCCGGTGCCGGCGATCCCGCCGATGGGGGCAGGGCGTCGTTCATCGGCCCGATCCATCGGGTGCTGGTGTAGGTATTCCAATGGAGGGCCCGGAGGTACACGTCCTGTTCGGTAATTGGCCTGACCCACGGCTTACCGCGGCACCGCCGGTCTGGAATCCCGGCCACGCCGACCTCGCCAAGGTATCGGTTATACCCGGCGACGTATCCCCGGACCAAGTCGCGGACCATCGCGGTCGGTCCGAGAGGCGCGGGTTGCCGCAACTCCCTTCCGACGACATCGAGGTCGAGAATCCGTTTCCAGTAGAAATCGCTTTGGAGGTTGGTGACGGTTTGGCGGCCGTCCCGGACTCCCTCGGCGCCGAAGTACTTGGAGCGTTCCCCTCGAACGGTGACCCACCGGTCAGCCACGGTGCAGAGTTCGGCCTTGGCGAACGCATAGCCGAACCCGAAGCCGGCGCCGGCCAGGTCTTGCGCCAGCACGTGGGGGACGCCGAACGCCGTGGTCCTGATGTCCGCCCGGAGCGGACCTTGGGCATCGGCCCGGGACAGACCGAGCCCGAGCGCCAGGAGGCTGAGTTCAAATCGCATGAGGCCCTCTACCGCCTACTGTCCCACAGCCGCTTGAGTAGCTGGATCTGTCCGGTGTGATAGACATCGTGCATCGCCACCCCGATCAGCATTTGCCCGAAGGTCCACCGCTTGCCCGCCACGGGAATCCGTCCCAGCTTGCCCGGCGAGAACGCGGTGATTGCCTCGGCGAGGAGCCGGTGCTCCTCCGCCAGGAGCGCGCGGTCGGCTTTCCAGAGGGCCTCATCAGCACCGCGCGGCACCGCCGGGAAGTTGGCTGGGCTCCGCGGAAAACGGGGAATCGGCTCTCGCACCAGGTGACGCCGCACCGTGTACTTCCAATAGGCGATGTGGAGGGTGAGCCCCCAGATGCTTGCTCGGCCCGGGGCAGGGGTCCAGAGGGCGGTGGCCGCGCTCACGCCCCGCACGGCGCCGACCGGCGTCGGGCCACCGTGCCACGCTTGGCCCCGGGTCGGGGCTATGGTCTCTCCGATCAAGTCCACTGCGGCGCGGGTCATGAGGTCAATAGATCCCGACTATGAAGGGGAACAAGGCGCGGCCAAACATCGGACCGCGGTCACGACTTGTCAAACGTCCCGGGCAGATCGAAGCGCCCGCCCTGCTCCCGAGTTCGCCCTCGGGCCAGGCGATCGATGAAGCTGCGCCGAATCGGATCGGCCGGAGCGGCGAAGACGGCGTCATTCGGTTAACCATTCTCGATGTTAGCGCTCCGAACCCCGCCAGTCGCGGTCGAGCCACCGGGTCTACCGCGCCAACAAGAACCCGAACGCCTGATCGTTCTGAAGCTGGGCGTTGGCTCCACCGACGTGGTCGAGTGCGTCGTAAATCACCAAGTAGCGCCGTCCAGGCCAGTCGGTTGGAATCGGACCGGGCGACCAAACGAGGGGGAAGCGGGCACAGGCGGCGGGCGGGGTCGTCGCCACCTGCCCAGTCGCGGTGACGTGGAATGAGATGAAGCCCTGGGCCACGGCGGCCAAGGCAGGTCGGACCGCTTTGATTGCCACTATCGCGATGATGTTGCCGTTCGGGTTGGCCGCTCAACAGCCGCCCGCACGAGTGGCGCTCGTCGGGGCCACGCTCATCGATGGAACCGGCGCTGCCCCGGTCGCGAACGCGGCCATCTTGATCGAAGGCTCCCGGATCACCGCCGTCGGGCCACGGAGCGCGGTCACGATACCCGCCGGGACCACCGTGATCGACCTGACCGGCAAGTACCTGTTGCCCGGGTTTGTCGACCTCCACATGCACCTCACCTACTCCGATAACTACGCCAATTTTCAGCTCCAGACCGACGCCGAGGCCACCCTCCGGGCGTTCTACTATATGGAGATGTTCCAGCGACTCGGGATCACCAGCGTTCGCGACGTGGCGGCGTCCGTTGGGCCGATCAAGGCGGCGGCCGCCGCCCTGGGTGTGGGACTCGAGAGCGCGATCCGGGTCTTCGGTGTCGGCAAGTTGATCACGTCGACGGGCGGTCACGCAGCGGGTGAGCGGGCCTCGATCTACGCCGACGGGCCGGTCGAATTCCGTCGCGCGGTCCGGATGATGCACGAGCAGGGTTTCCAGCACATCAAACTCTCCCCGTTTTACACCCGAGAAGAGGTGGAGGCGGCCGTCGACGAAGCCAAGATCCGGGGCATGCGGATCACCAGCCATGGCGGGGGGGGGGTCGGACTCTTAGCCCACTTCGATGACCAAACTCGCGGTCGCCGCCGGGGTCCAGTCGATCGAGCACCTCAATCAGATGGATGACGACGCGCTCGATCTGATAGCGGCCAAGCGCGTCGCCATCATTCCCACGATCGCGATCTACCGGCACCTCTACCAGGAGAACCAGGTATCCCGTGAGATGATCGAGCGCCGGGGCTGGAAGGTGGAAGTGCACGAAGCACTGTTCCGGAAGGCCCGCCAGCGAGGCATCGTGCTCGGGGTCGGATCGGACGCCGTCTTCGACATGATGAAGCTCTACCCCGACCTCTACTTCGAAGAGATGCGCTACTTCGTCGAGTTGGGGATGACGCCGATGGAGGCGATCGTCGCGGCCACGAAGAACGGCGGGGCGATTATCGGCGACGAGTACCAGATCGGGACGCTCGAGGCCGGCAAGCTGGCCGACCTCCAGGTGCTCGCGACCAATCCCCTGGTCACCTTCGCCGGACTCGGCAAACCCGAGATCGTGATGATCGGAGGGAGGATCCGCCGATTCAAGTAGGGTCTCTCACGCTCGCCGTCCTGGCCCCCGATTCGGGTGGCCCTCATCGGGTTGCCGAGCGCAGCAGCGCCATGACCTCCCCCAAGCCGTCGCTGTTCCAGGAACTCGATTGTGCGTCCCGCGCTTCACGTTCCAGGTAGTCAAGGAAGGGTACGCCCTGAACGGCCTGTTGGTCCCGCCACGGCGCCCCACGGCGCAAAAGCAGCTCCAGCACTCTCCAGTTGCGGGTCGTCGCCGCCAGGACCACGGCACTCCTCCCCTGCTTATCCCTCAGCTGAACGTCGGCGCCATGCGCGAGCAGCAACTCCATGACTTCGAGGCTCGCGCCACCGGCGGTGAAGAAGGCAGGGTTGCCCCATTCGCCGCGGGCGTTCGGGTTCGCGCCTGCATCGAGGAGGAGCCGCACAGTCTCCGCACCAGAGGTCCTGCTCTCCCCAATCGCCGCCTGCAACGGAAGTTCCGTCTTGCTGATATTCGGATCGGCGCCGGCGGCGAGCAGTGCGCGGATCACGTCCAGTTGGCCTGGGGTGTGACGAAGTTGGCGTAGCCGGTCCGATCGAAACCCTTCACCGTCATCCGAACAACATCCCCGGTCCGCGTACTCGCCGCGCCGGCGACTTCGAGCTTGACCACGGGGTTGGGGACCACCGTTACGCTGAACGTCCCCGATACCGACCCGTCGGTGACCGTGACCACCGCGCGGCCGGCCGAATGACCCGTGACGACCCCGCCCGGATCGACGGTCGCGACGGCCGGGGCGCTCGATCGAAATCCTAGGGCCCGGCCAAGCAGTGGCTCCTCGTCCTCGGTGAGCGGGGTGGCCGTGAGGTCGAGTAACCCTCCGACGACCACCGTGGCCTGGGGTGCGGAGACGACCACTTTGACAGGAGGTTTCGGCAGGACCGTGAACTCGGCCGACCCGGTCTTGCCACCGATCCGGGCGACGATCTTGAGATTGCCCTGTCGGAATGCCCGGACCAGGCCCTGCTGATCGACGGAGGCAATCTCGAACGGTCCGGAGAGCCAAAGGACCTGGCCTCCGGCGACGGTGTTGCCGGCCGCGTCTTTGGCCCGGGCGGTAACCTGCAGTGTTTGCCCTGCGACAATCGACTGCTTGGAGGGAGACACTTCCACCGAGGCCACTTGGGCGGCCATGCTGACCGGCCAGCCGAGGGCCACCACGATGGCGAGACCGAAGATTCGCATGATTCGAAACGCCTCGTCGGGAACGGGAGTTTGCTGACGGCTCGTATCCTACGGGCCTGCGTCGGACCATGCAACCGTCAATGAGCGAGACACTCCCGGCACCGAGGCAAGGATCGGCTTGGCGGTCAGCGTCCCGGGCCGGTAGGTACCGAGGGTCCCGGGGCGTCCTGCACCCCCGCGCGCGGATCGGTGGCGGTTACCCGATAGCCGATCTGGTCCGGTTTTCCCGACGACAGGGCGCGCTACTGGAGAGGATGGTCCTCTAACCGCATCACCCACACGTCGCTCTCGGTGCTCCCCAGCGTCAGGTAGAACCTCCGTCCGTCAGTCGAAAACCCATACCGGGACGGCTGCCGGGCCGGATCAGTGAAGTCCACCAAGCCCCGAGTTGCCCCGCCCGCCGCCGGCACCGCCCGGATCCCCCACGCCGCCGGCCGCCGGGAGAGGTAGTAAACCGTCTTCCCATCCGGCCCCCACGCCGCCAGGAACGCCTCGCCGCCGTCTGCGGCATTATCGACCAGCAACCGGCTCGGCCCCCCCGTCGCCGGCACCAGCCGGAGGCCGTCGGCCGCGTGGTAGGCGAGCCACGGGCCGGCCGGCGACCATCTGAGGAAATCGGCGGCGGCGGCCACCACCCGGGAGGAGTCCTGCCCCGAGAGCGGCATGACCCGGAGGGTGACCTGACTGTTCCCGATCGACTCGAAGCCCAGCGCAGTGCCGTCGGGGGACCAGGTCGGGTCGAGTTCGTTGGCTCGGCCGAAGGTCCGTTGGACCACCGCGCTCCCGTCGGCGTTCATGGTGTAGACGTGGCGGGCGCCGCCCCGGAACGAGTGGAAGGCGATCCGGCGGCCGTCCCGCGACCAGACCGCGCTATAGTCGCCCCCGGAATCGCTGGTGAGTTGGACCGGTTCCCCGCCGGCCGCCGGCATCCGGTAGAGATCGGCGTTGCCGCTCCGATCGGAGTCGAACACCAGCCACTGCCCGTCGGCCGAAACCTCGACGCTCTCGATGGTCTGCCGGCCGGTTGAGAGTTCCTTGCCTAACGTGGCGGAGACGGGGCCGGCGGCGGGGACCGGGAGGGACCAGATGTTGGAGTAGGACCGGAAGACGGAATAGGCCAGCGCCGACCCGCCGGAGGCGAGGCTGATGCTGTGGGCCTCGAGGCCGGTCGTTAGGCGCTCGGGGGTTCCCGCCGGGCTGCCGGCCCGGTCGAGCCGGACCCGGTAGAGGTCGCGGCTCCCGGCCCGGTCGGAGATCCAGTACAGGGCCCGGCCGTCGGGAGACCATTGCGGGCTCTGGTTGAGGGAGGCGCCGTCGGTGACCTGGACGGCACGGCCGCCCGCGGCGGGGATGAGCCAGATAGCGTTGGTGCCGGCGTTGCCGAGATAGCCGGTGCCGAAGATGAAGATCGGATTCCCGGCGGAGACGGCCACCCACTTCCCGTCCGGCGACCATGCGGGCGAGGCGGGCGCGGCCGGCGTCGGGAGCCGGACCGTCTCGCCACCCGGCGCCACCGGCGCGAGGTTCAGGACCGCCTCATAGCCGGTGTACGCGAGCCGAGTTCCGTCGCGGGACCAGGCGAGCCCGGTCACCGCCGAGAGCGAGCCCGACCCCACGACCATCAACTCGGTGTCGAGCTGCACCACCCGTGTCGGCGCCCCGCCCCCGGCCGGGGCCACCCAGACCCCGTCCTTCCCCTGAAAGGCGATTTGCCGCCCGTCGGGAGACCACTGCGGGCCCCGGAAGCTCCCCGCGGTGTCGGTGGTGAGCGCGGTCGGCCGGCCGCCGGCCACCGGCTGGACGTAGACCTGGAGCTTGGTCGGCGTCCCCTGGGCGTAGGCGATCATCGTCCCGTCGGGGGAGAGCGCCGGGTCGAGTTCGAGCATGGGATCGCGGGTGACCTGGCTGGTATGCCCGATCGCGGGGAGCGGTGGCGCCCCGTCGCGGGTTCGGAACCAGAGCGCGCCTAACGCGAGCACGGCCACCACGACCCCGCCGGCCACGAGCGCGCCCAGCGGGCGTCGCGCCGGAGGCGGGGCGGCCTCTGCGGTGACGAGCGCCCGGGTGAATGCCTCGACGTCGCCGAACCGGTCGGCGGGAGACTTGGCGAGGGCCCGGCTGAGCGCCCCTGCCACTGATTCCGGCACCGTGTCCCTGATGGTTCGGATCTTGGGCACCGGCTCCATCAGCCGCTTGGCGACGATTGCCTGGGCGCTGGCGCCGGTATAGGGCGGTTCGCCCGCCAGCATCTCGTAGAGGACGCAGCCTAACGCGTACTGGTCGGTCCGGCCGTCGAGGACGGATTCGCCCATGCCTTGCTCCGGGCTCATGTAGACCGGGGTGCCGAGCGCCATGCCGGTCTGGGTGAGCGCGGTGCCGCCGTCGGTGGTCACTGCCCGGGCGATCCCGAAGTCAGCCACGATCGCGCGGCCGTTCTCGAGAAGGATGTTGTCGGGCTTGATGTCGCGATGGATGATCCCCCGCCCGTGGGCGTACCCAAGCGCGGCGGCCACCTCGGTGGCGATCCGGAGAGCCTCGTCGAGCGGAAGTTGGTGGTCGCGGTCGAGCCGGGCACGGAGGGACTCACCCTCGACCAGCGGCATCACGTAGTAGAGGAGGCCGTCGGGGCCGGGGTCGGTGGCGCCGGAGTCGTACAGCGGGAGAATGTTGGGGTGACGGAGCGCCGCGGTGGTTTGGATCTCCCGGAGGAACCGCTCGGCGCCGAGTGCGAACCCAAGTTCGGGGCGGAGGACCTTGATGGCAACGGGGCGGTGGTGCTTGAGATCGCCAGCAAGATAGACGGTGGCCATTCCGCCTTGGCCGAGTTCGCGCTCGACGGTGTAGCGCCCGGCGAGGGCGGAGCGGAGGTGGTCGAGGGGGGTCATGGCAGGTTTGTCATCGCGCGAGCTTCAATCTAGCCTGGGACGCCCACTCCGCGTCGAGGCTCGCCACAATCCCATCGGCCATTGCCTAACGGATGCCGACGAGCCCCTTGACTGAGGCATAGAGCTTGGCGCTATCGTAGCCGATCCCGTCGCGAAAGACCACGGTGACCTTTCGGATGTCGGCGGGCCTAGCCACCGGGTCTCCGGCAATCACCGCGAGGTCGGCCGTCTTGCCGACCGCAACTGAACCCAACCGATCGGCGATCCCCAGGACCTTCGCCCCGTTGAGCGACATGACCTGGATCGCTTCGGCCGGGGTGAGGCCCGCCTCGACCAGCAATTCGTAGTTCCGGTGATCCCCGATCCCCGCCGGCACGTTCCACGCCGGGTCGACTCCAGCGCCGAGCAGGCCGCCGGCCCGGAAGAACGCGACCTCGTACTCCATCGACTTCTTGAAGGCCTGCTGGGCCAGCTCGACGTTGCCGGCGGCCGTGACTTGCCGGTGCCGGGCCTCTTCTTCCGCCTTCGAATCCGGCGAGAGCGCCTCCCAGAGCCGCGGGTCGTCTCCCCAGGGCCGGCCCGCGGTCCCCGACTCATACACGGCGAGGGTCGAGGTCATGGCGACATGTCGGGCGGCCATGTCGGCGAACGTGGCCTTGATCCGCGGATCGTTGGCGATGTCCAGCTTCACGTAGACATCACGGATGCCCGCGGGGCAGATGTCGGGCTGCTTACCGGGCAGGTACTCGGAGTTGGTCATCAGGCCGTGCTCGAGGGCGTCGATCCCCGCGGCGATGGCGTCGCGAAACCCAACGGAGCAGAGGTGCCCGGTCACTTTGAGCCCCCGCTTGTGGGCCTGGTCGGTGATCGCCGCCAGGGTCGCAACCTGGAGCTGGTTGTAGACTTTGAGCCAGGAGGCGCCTTCCTCGGCCCAGTAGTCGACCACCCGGCGGGCCTGCTCGGGACCGGAGAGCTCGTGCATGCCGAGGAGATCGAGACGCATATCGGGGCCGGGGCTGATCAGGTACGGTCCGGTGACAAAGAGCCGAGGCCCAGGAATCTCGCCCCGTTCAATGTTGGCCTTGAGGTTGATCTCCGCGTAGGGCGACGCGCTGCCGGTGGTCCGAATAGTCGTGACCCCCGCGCCGAGGTAGAGCCGCGGGGCGGTGAAGTTCGACTGCGCCGCCCGGGGCGCGAGGGTGTAGTAAAAGGTGTGATTGTGAAGCCCGACCAAGCCGGGGATCACGGTGTGGCCGGTGAGATCCATGACCCGGGCGCCGGCCGGGATCGTGGCGCCGGCGGCCGGCCCGACCCAGCTGATCTTGCTCCGATCGAGGATGATGGTCTGATCGGCGCGGGGTGCCGACCCGGTACCATCGATGAGTTGTACGTGGGTCAGGGCCACGACCGGGGCGTCGACGGAGACGTATTGTCGAACGCTCGGAGTCAACGTTTCGAGGGACTGCGCTGCGGTGACGGACGGGAGCGCCGTGCCGAAAAGCGCGAGGCAACGAACGGTTCGCATCGATGGGCCTGAGTTCGGGGTCTCCTGAATTCTACCCGCCGATTGGTGGCGAGCCAAGCCGCCTCGCCTCGCTACACCTTGGTCCACCGGGCATTCCGCGCGGAGGACTTTGCACAGGCCTCGATGAACGCCATGCCCCGAACCCCGTCAGCGATTCCCGGGAACTCGACCCCCGGACCCGGCTTCCGCCCCGCTCGCTTAGCCACGATGGCCCGGGCCACCTCCGAGTAAATGTTGGCGAATCCTTCGAGATAGCCCTCCGGGTGGCCCGCCGGCACCCGGGTGACCCGCGCCGCAACCCCGCTCGCGCCCGTCCCCCCGCGCGTCATCCGTCGCCGAGGCCGGCCGAACGGCGTGAACCAGAGGTAGTTGGGATCCTCCTGGGCCCACTCTAGCCCGCCTTTGGTGCCATAGACCCGAATCGTTAGGCCGTTTTCGTTGCCCGGCGCAACCTGACTCGCCCAGATCATCCCCCGGGCACCGCCCTTGAAGCGGAGCATGGCATGGACGTTGTCGTCGACTCGTCGGCCCGGCACGAAACTGGTCAAGTCGGCCGCCAGTTCTTCGAGCCGGAGGCCCGAGATGTAGCAGGCCAGTTGATAGGTGTGGGTGCCGATGTCGCCGACGCAGCCGCCGGCGCCCGTCTTCGTGGGGTCGGTGCGCCACGCGGCCTGTTTCTGGCCGGTTCGTTCCAGCGGTGTCGTGAGCCAGTCCTGGGGATACTCGCCCTCGACCAGCCGGATGGTGCCCAACTCGCCGGCCTGGACCATGGCCCGGGCCTGGCGGACCATCGGATAACCCGAGTAGTTGTGGGTCAACGCGAAGATCACGTCTTTGCGCCTGCCTAACAGGGTAGCCAGTGCCCGGGCCTCCCGCAGGTCGAGGGTCATGGGCTTGTCGCAGATCACGTGGATGCCGCCATCGATGAAGGCCTTGGCGGCCGGGAAATGGAGGTGATTCGGGGTAACGATCGACACCACCTCGATCCCATCCGACCGGCGGGCCTCCGCTTTGGCCATCTCGCGGAAGTCGGTGTAGATCCGGTCGGGCGCGAGGCCTAATTCCCGGCCCGAGGCTCGAGCCCGCCTGGGGTCCGAGGACAACGCTCCCGCCACGAACTCATAGTGATCGTCCATCCGGGCCGCGATCCGATGGACCGCGCCGATAAATGCGCCCTGTCCCCCGCCCACCATGCCTAACCGAATCCGTCTTGGGCTTGCCATGAGATTCTCCGTCACAGGCCGAGAAGGCGGTTGATCTGGGCTTGATCGGTCTTGCCGCCGGCAAAGTCGTCGAAGGCCTTCTCAGTGACCCGGATGATGTGATTGGCGATGAACGGCGCGCCTTCCGCGGCGCCTTGCTCAGGATGCTTGAGGCAGCACTCCCACTCGAGCACGGCCCAGGAGGAATAGTTGCGGGCCGCGAGCTTCGAGAAGACCGCGGCGAAATCCACCTGCCCGTCGCCGAGGGAACGGAACCGGCCGGCCCGGTTGATCCACGGTTGGTACCCCGAGTAGACGCCTTGGCGGCCGGTCGGGTTCAGCTCCGCATCTTTGACGTGGAAGGCGCAGATCCGCTCGTGATAGATGTCGATGAAGTCGAGGTAATCGAGGTGCATCAGCACGAAGTGCGACGGATCGTAGTTGATCCGGCAGCGGGGGTGGCCGCCGAGCGCCTCGAGGAACATCTCGAAGGTGGCGCCGTCGAACACATCTTCACCGGGGTGGATTTCATATCCCACGTCCACCCCGACTTCGTCATAGGCATCGAGGATCGGCCGCCACCGCCGGGCCAGTTCGGCGAACGCGGTTTCGATCAGACCCGCGGGACGCTGCGGCCACGGATAGACGTAGGGCCAGGCCAGGGCGCCGGTGAAGCTGACGCTCGCGTTGAGCCCTAAGTTCCGCGAAGCCTTGGCGGCCAGCAGCATCTGGCGGACGGCCCAGGCTTGGCGCTCCTTCGGCTTTCCGTGCACCGCGGGCGGCGCGAAGGCATCGAACGCGGCATCGTAGGCCGGATTGACCGCGACGAGCTGCCCCTGCAAGTGGGTCGACAACTCGGTGATCTCGACCCCGTTGGCCCGGGCCACGCCCGCGAGTTCGTCACAATAGGTCTTCGAGGTAGCCGCCTTCTCGAGATCGAAGAGTCGCCCGTCCCAGGTTGGGATCTGAACCCCCAGATACCCGAGCGATGCCGCCCACCGGGTAATCGCATCCCACGAATTGAAGGGCGCCGCATCGCCCGCGAATTGGGCCAGGAAGACGGCGGGTCCCTTGATGTTGGTTGCCACGGGATGAACTCCTAAAGGTAGGTGTTGAGCAGACTCTCGAGATACTCTTGCCGCCCCGACTTGGGCTCGGGCTCGAGCCCCGACCGATGGACCCGCTCGGCGATGGCGTCGAGACTCTCCTTACCCGCCAGCATCGTGCGGTTCGCGGGGTGGCTCCATTTCGCATAGCGGGCCTCGACCGCCCCCTCCAATCGGCCGTCCTCGATCATCCGGGCCGCCATCAGGAGACCCCGGGCACACGCATCCATCGAGCCGACGTGGGCGTCGAGCAGGTCATCGGGATCGATCGACTGGCGCCGGATCTTGGCGTCGAAGTTGAGCCCGCCGGTGGTGAAGCCGCCGGCCTTGAGGATCTGGTACAGCGCCAGCGCCATCTCGGGCACGTTCATCGCGAACTGGTCGGTGTCCCAGCCGGATTGATAGTCGCCCCGGTTGATATCGATCGAGCCGAACACGCCTAACGCCGAAGCGAGGGCAATCTCGTGCTCGAAGCTGTGCCCCGCCAAGATCGCGTGGTTCTGCTCGATGTTGATCTTGACCTCGCCTTCGAGGCCAAGGGCCGAAATCGTAGCGGCAACCGTGGCGACGTCATAGTCATACTGGTGCTTGGTCGGCTCCCTGGGTTTGGGCTCGATCAGGATCGGGCCTTTGAAACCGATCTTGTGTTTGTACTCGACCACGAGCGACAGGAACCGCCGGGCTTGCTCGAGTTCGCGACGGAGGTCGGTGTTGAGCAGGGTTTCGTAGCCTTCGCGGCCACCCCACATCACGTAGTTCTCGCCACCCAGGCGTTTGGTCACGTCGAGGCAGTGCTTCACTTGGGCCGCGCAGTAGGCGAACACGTCCGGATCGGGATTGGTGGCGGCACCCGCCATGAAGCGACGATTGGTGAACAAGTTGGCCGTGCCCCAGAGGAGCTTGACGCCGGTGGCCGCCATCTTTGCTTCGAGGTGGTCCGCCATCGTCGTCACGTTGGCATTGAATTCCTTGAGGGTGCGCCCCTCGGGCGCAATGTCGAGATCGTGGAAAGTGAAGTATTGGACCCCGAGGAGCCGGAGCGTCTCGAACATCACATCCGCCTTGATCCGGGCCGCGGCCATGGGGTCGCCTTGGTGCCAGGGGCGCATGAACGTCTCGCCCCCGAAGGGATCCAGACCCGGCCAGCAGAGGGTATGCCAGTAACAGACTGCAAACCGAAGATGCTCAGCCATGGTCTTGCCGAGGACCACCTCAGTGGGATTGTACCACCGGAACGCGAGTGGCTTGGTCGAGGTCGGGCCCTCGTACCGAATCGGGTCTTGGATCGAGTAGAAGGTCATGACCGGTGGATCTCCTTGATGGCCGGATACAACTGAGTGTACCGGCGGTACTGCGCCTCGTAGGCCTCGGATACCTTCGCCTCGGGTTCGATCGTCCGGACGGTGCGGGGCGGGGTACAGACCTCCCGGAACGACCTTCCAGTCGCGGCGATCAGGCCGAGCCGGGCCGCACCGAAGGCGCCGCCGAAATCCCCGGCGGCCGGCCGGTCGATCGGAACCCCGAGCACCGTCGCGATGATCTTGAGCCAGAGCGCCGAGCCCGACCCTCCGCCGACCGCGGTGACTCGCTCGACGACGGTACCCGCGGCCTTGAGTGCCTCGAGACTGTCGCGGAAAGCGAAAGCCACCCCGTCGAGCACCGCATGGGTCAGGTGCTTCGGTCCGGTTTCGTGGCCCAGTCCGATAAACACGCCGCGGACCTGGGCGTCCGCTACCGGAGTCCGCTCGCCCGAGAGGTAAGGTAAAAACAGCGCCGGCGACGGGCCGGTCAGCTTGGCACCGAGCCGGGCGGCGAGTTTGGGTGCTGGGGTCTTGAGAATCCCGGCCAGCCATTCGAGGCTGGCCGCAGCCGACAAGATGACGCCCATTTGGTGCCAGGTGCCCGGCACCGCATGACAAAACGCATGAACCGCCCGATCGGCGTTAGGCCGGAACCGGTCGTTCGACACGAACAACACGCCGGAGGTCCCAATCGAGATGAAGGCCGACCCCGGCGTGACCGCCCCGATCCCGCAGGCCGATGCCGCATTGTCACCGCCGCCGCCCGCGACGACCGGCCGAAGCGGCATGCCCCAACTCTTGGCTACAGCCGGAGTGAGCCGGCCGGTGGGCTCGGTGCCTTCATAGAGGCTCGGCATCTGGTCCGGGCGCATGTCCGAGGCCGCGAGGAGCGCATCGGACCAGGCCCGCCGGCCGACGTCGAGCCAGAAAGTCCCGGCCGAGTCCGACATGTCGGAGGCATAGTCTCCGGTCATCTGGAGCCGGACGTAGTCCTTGGGAAGAAGGACTTTCGCAACCTTGGCGAAGATCTTGGGCTCGTGCTTCCGGACCCAGAGCAGCTTGGGCGCGGTGAACCCGGCAAGGGGAATGTTCCCGGCGATTGCCCGGGCTCTTGGCTCCCGCTCCTCGAGCTCGCGGCATTCGGCAAACGCACGAGCGTCGTTCCAGAGAATGGCAGGTCGGAGGACCTGGCCGTTCCGGTCGAGTAGGGTCGCGCCGTGCTGCTGGCCCGAGAGGCCGATGCTCTCCACCGCCGCCACCGCTTTCGGTCGTTTCTGTGCTAGGCCCCGGACCACTTGGCTAACGGCCTTCCACCAATCGCCGGGGGCCTGCTCCGACCACCCGGGCTGTGGCCGCGACACCGAAAGCGGGGCCGTCGTGGTGAGGACGATCCTCTGGCGGGAGTCGATCAGCACGCCTTTGACCGATGAGGTGCCGATATCGAGACCAAGATGCATGGGGGCCGTCAGAGAAGGACGAAAGTCACTGCCAATTGCCGTCGCTCCAAGGGTAGTGTCCGGCCCGAAGCCCCGCAACACTCGGTCGTTTTGGAGTTAAGTTCTAGCACCCATGACTCGACACCTGTCCGTTCTGTTCGCCGCGACCCTGGCGTCAACCGGTCGCGCCCAAGCGCCCGGCGCGCCGGTCCGGCCCCTTCCGCCCCAATCCGTGTCGCTCACTGACCTGAACGCGTTCCGGCCGACCAGTGCCAATTGGAAAATCGTCGGGGCCGCGGCAGCCGACCGCAGTATCCCGCTCGCGATGGCCGAGGAGCCGGGGACCGGCGTCCTGATGAACGCCCCGTCGGCGGGAGCACGGGGCAACCTCTTCACCACCTGGGAGCACGGCGATCTCGATCTCTCGCTCGACCTGATGATGCCGAAAGAATCGAATTCCGGTGTCTACCTCATGGGGCGCTATGAAGTGCAACTGCTCGACAGTTGGGGAGTGAAGGCGCCGACCTTCGCCGACCTAGGCGGCATCTATCAACGTTGGGACCACGCCCGCGGCGCCGGCCGAGAGGGCTTCGAGGGCACCCCACCTCGACAGAACGCGAGTCGGGCACCCGGACTCTGGCAGCACCTGGAGATTTCGTTCCGGGCGCCGACCTTTGCAGGGGGTCGCAAGGTTACCAACGCGCGCTTCGTGGTCGTGAAGCTCAACGGGGTGGTAGTGCAGGAGAACGTCGACGTTACCGGTCCCACCCGTGCGGCGGCTTTTTCGGATGAAGTGCCGACCGGACCTCTCTTGATTCAAGGCGATCACGGTCCGGTTGCCCTGCGGAACATCCAGTACAAGCGATACGCCGATTCGGTCAAACTGGGTGCGCTCAGATACCGGGCGTTCGAGGGCGCTTCGATGAACCGGCCGGTGAGCGAGGGCAAGGCGACCGCGATCTCCTCCGCGCCCGCTCGTGCCCCGGACAAGTTCTCCCTCTCCTACGACGGCACGTTCAGCACACCGAAGCCGGGGCTTTACCGCTTCGAGCTCGGGCTCAGCTGGATCGGCGATGACCCAGAGACCCACGGCCCAAGTGTCGGCGGTGGCACGCTGACGATCGGCGGCAAATCCGTTGTCCTTCACACTGGTACCGAACGGAGTGCTTTTGCGGACGCGGAGCTGACGAGCGGACCCCATTCGTTTCTGCTGACGTTCTACAAGAACCGCCCCGAATTCGCCGGACGCAACGTCGAGCTCTGGATCGAGGGACCGGAGGTGGCGCGCCAAGCCCTGCACCCGCTGAATCCGCCGGGCACGGGTAGGCCGCCCCCCGGTCCGATCGTGGTGGAACCGGGGTTGGATCCGGTGGTGCTTCGAAGTTTCCTGTTTCATCGCGGCACCAAACGCGTCACCGCTGTGTCCGTGGCCGATCCCCTCGGGGTGCATTTCAGCTACGATCTTGCCCAGGGGGCGTTGCTGTACGCGTGGCGGGGACCCTTCCTCGAGACGACCCAAATGTGGCATTCGCGCGGCGACGATCAGACCGCCGAGCCGCTGGGGAGCACCCTGACCCTTCCGGGTACACCGGCTCTGGCGTTTCTCGCGGACACCAACGCGGCCTGGCCTGATTCAGTCGATGAGCGGCGGTTTCGGCGGGATGGGTACCAGCTCGACCCGACAGGGCACCCCACTTTCCTCTATCACATCGGCGAGGTGGCGGTGGAGGATGGCTTTCGTCCCGGCCAAGGCGGCCTCTCGCTCCAACGCGAGTTGCGCCTGCGCGCTCCGACCGGAACGGCCGGACTCTACCTCCAAGTCGCCGAAGACGTGCGGGTCACCCGGCAAACCGACGGATCATATGTCGTTGGCGACCGGGCCTTCTACGTCACTCTACCCGCCGGGGGCGGCCCGCCAGTGGTCCGGCAGCGTAACGGCCGCGAAGAGCTCCTCGTCCCGGTTCACTTCGAGCGCGGCGAGGCCACGGTTGCATACACCATCGTCTGGTAGCCGGATCCTATGAGCAATGCCTTTCGAGTCAGTGTCGGCGCCGCGCTTCTTGCCGCGGTAGCCGGGCCGGGGTCGGCGCAGCGCCCCAAGATCGACAGCACTCGTGCGCCGGCTGAGGTCGACTACTACCGGATAGTGACGCTCCCGATTCCGGAAAACGTGGTCCTCGAAGTGGGCGGCCTCGAGACCCTCCCCGACGGCCGGCTCGCGGTGGCCACCCGCCGGGGCGACGTGTGGCTGGTCGACAACCCCGAAGGCATGAACGGGAGCCGGCCCCATTTCACCCGCTTTGCCCAAGGTCTTCACGAAGCACTCGGCCTCAGCTATCGCGACGGCGCCCTCTACACCGCGCAGCGGAGTGAGCTGACTCGGCTCCGCGATACCGACGGTGACGGGAAAGCCGACCGGTACGAGACCGTGTACGCCTGGCCCTTGTCGGGGAATTATCACGAGTATTCGTTCGGCCCCGTCTTCTCGCCTAAAGGCGGCGGGGACATGATCGTCACTTTGAACCTGGCCTGGGTCGGATACGGCGACAGCTTCGTGAAATGGCGGGGGTGGATGTTGCGGATCGCCGCTGACGGGAAGATGACGCCCGTCGCCGCGGGATTCCGCTCGCCGTCGAGCTTCGGCTATAACCTGGACGGCGACCTCTTCTACTCCGAGAACCAGGGCGACTGGGTTGGTTCAGGCGGCATCACCCATGTCGAGTCGGGCGACTTCGTGGGGAACCCAACCTCGCTCCGGTGGTCGGGCGAGCCGGGGTCGCCGGTGAAGCTCACGAAAACCGACATCCCGGACACCGGCGAGCCGAAGTTCGAGGCGGCCAAGCGGGCCCCAGGTCTCAAGACTCCCGCCGTCTGGTTCCCCCACACCATCCTGGGCACCTCCACCTCAGCCATCCTGGTCGACTCCACCCGCGGTGCCTTCGGCCCCTTCGCCGGTCAACTCTTCGTCGGCGATCAGGGGCAGAGCAAGATCATGCGAGTGTTTCTCGAGAAGGTGAATGGGGTGTACCAGGGCGTCGTCTTCCCGTTCCGGGAAGGATTCGCCTCCGGCGTTTTCCGGCAG
The DNA here is from genome assembly GCA_043769075.1 of Gemmatimonadota bacterium. Taxonomy (GTDB): domain Bacteria; phylum Gemmatimonadota; class Gemmatimonadetes; order Gemmatimonadales; family GWC2-71-9; genus SHZU01. The sequence continues at coordinate 22,574 of JAYVJS010000418.1, forward strand.
ACCTGGGGCCGGGACGGCTCGATGTATGTGGGACAAACGAGCCGAGGATGGTCGGCAACGGGAACGGCCCCCTTTGGGCTCCAACGGCTGGTGTGGACCGGGGCCATGCCGTTCGAAGCCCACCGGGTCGAAGCTCGGCCGGACGGATTCGAGGTCACGTTCACCATGCCGGTGGACCGGAACGTCGCGGCCGACCCGGCCAGTTACAAAGTGAGCAGCTTCACCTACAAGTATCACCACTTCTACGGTTCACCGGTGATCAATGAGGCGGCCCACCCGATTCGCGCGGTGGTGGTCTCATCCGACGGTCTCAGTGCTCGGCTCGTTGTCGATTCCCTGCGCCAGGGGTATATCCACGAAATCATCATGTCCGGCGTCCGATCGGCGAGCGGCGCCCCGTTGCTCCACGACTTCGGCTACTACACCGTCAATCAAATCCCCTCGGGCCCGCGGCTCGCCGTCGCTCCCGTTTCGGCCACTCGCGCGGCGTCGCTCCGGCGTTCCAGACCCGGTGCGGTGCCGGCCTCGAACATTGCCGCGTTGGCGAAGCGTCAAACCGACATGCCCGACGACTGGAACGGCAAGCTGGACCAATCGGTGACGGTCGAGGGGGTCGATGGACTCAAGTTCAGCATCACGAGCTTCGAGGTGAAAGCCGGGGCGCGGGTCCGGATCACCTTCGCGAACCAGAGCGACATGCTGCACAACTTGGTAATCGTGCGGCCGGGTGGCACGGCGCCGGTCGTCAACGCCGCGCTCAAGCTGGGACTCGACGGCATGCGGCTCGGCTTTGTGCCGCGGCTGAGCGAGGTACTCTACCACACCGGGTTGCTCGAGCCCCGCAAGTCCGAGTCGATCTTCTTCGAGGCACCGCTCGCACCGGGCGACTATGCCTTCGTCTGCTCGTTCCCGGGGCATGCCGGTTCGATGCAGGGCGTGATGCATGTGAGGCGCTGATGAGGTCCGTCGTCGATTTGGTAGCACCTTGCATATTGATCGATAATCGCTCAATTTACAAGGCATGATTACACGCTCCGCCGTAGCCGAGTTAGTGGATACCCGGCTCCGGTCGAATCCCGCCGTTGCCCTGGTGGGACCCCGCCAGTGCGGCAAGACGACTGTGGCTCGCCGCCTGGCCGCCGAGCGGCCGGGTCACTACTTCGACCTCGAGCATCCCGCCGACCTCGCCGGCCTGGACCAGCCGATGACCGCGCTCGAGCCGCTCCGAGGACTCGTGGTGATCGACGAGGTGCAGCGCCGACCCGACCTCTTTCCGGTCCTCCGGGTGCTGCTCGACCGGAAACCCGCCCGGGCCAGATTTCTGCTGCTTGGGAGCGCCTCCCCGGAACTGCTCCGCCAAGGATCGGAGACCCTGGCCGGCCGGCTGGCGTTCGTCGAGATGGGCGGGTTCACCCTCGATGAGGTCGGCGGCCGCGAGGAGCAACGCCTCTGGCTTCGAGGCGGGTTTCCGCGCGCCTTTCTGGCCCGATCGGGGGCCGCCAGCCTGGCATGGCGCGAGGACTTTATCCGCACCTTCCTCGAGCGCGACCTGGCTCAACTGGGCGTCCGGGTCCCGGCTGCCACGATGCGGCGGTTCTGGAGCATGGTGGCCCACTACTCGGGCGGGATCTGGAACGGGTCGGAGATCGGGCGGTCCTTGGGGGAGGCTCACACCACCGTACGGCGGCACCTCGATACCCTAGCCGGCGCATTGGTCGTTCGGGTGCTCGAGCCGTGGTTCGAGAATCTGTCCAAGCGGCAGGTCAAGGCGCCCAAGGTCTACGTCCGCGACACCGGCCTACTCCACGCGCTCCTTGGCATTGGCGATGTCCGCCAGCTCGAGGGGCACCCCAAAGTCGGGGCGTCCTGGGAAGGGTTCGTGCTGGAGCAGCTCCTGAGCCGGCTGCCGCAGGTGCGCCCTCACTACTGGCGGACCCAGGCCGGAGCGGAACTCGACTTGCTCCTCAATCTGAACGGGCGGCGGGTGGGTATCGAGGTCAAGCGGGCCGACGGGCCCACCCGGACACCCTCCATGGTGGCCGCCGTCGAGGACCTCAAGCTCGACCGGCTCCTGGTGGTCTACCCCGGCCGGAAACGCTATCCGCTTGCCAAGAAGATCGAAGTGATGTCGTTAGGGGACTGTGTTCGTGAACTGGCCGGAGCGTAATTCGCCACCGCCTTAGGATCGGACCGCGTGCCACGCGACCGTGGCCAGGCCCCACAGGGCTCTCGCGATCTTGGGCACATCATTCTGGATGAAGTGACTGATCGCGGGGAGGTTGTTGAACAGGGAGTGAATCACAAGTAGCGCGACGCCCATCATGCCGAGCGACATCACGCCGACCAACACCCCCGCCGCAATGCAGGCGGCAACGCCAAACACCATCACCACACCGAACAAGCCGTAGAACAACCAAACGAACGGCTTGACCCACAGCGCGCGCCTATGCGCCGGAGCGTCGTCCGTGTCGGGCCGCGCCAAACGCGGGGCGCCGGCGGCCCGTAGCCGATGGATCCGGGTCCATAAATCGGGGTGAAATCGGCCGCTCTGCGCCAGATCGGTCGCCCCGCCGCTGTAGCTCGGCCAGTGGAGGAACAGGATCCGACTCCGGCGCCCCTGATCGAACTCCACCTCGGATTGGGTCAGCCGCTCGAGCGCGTGGGCAATCCCGTCGGGGTTGCGGGTGAGTTGCACCGCCGTCGCATCCGCGAGCAGGCGCCGCCGCCGCCACATGGCGGTAATCGGAGGGCCGAACAGGAGCCACGCCGCGAGCGAGGCAATCAGCTGCACCGCGACGCCCGCAAACGCGATCGGCAGCAGAATGGACCCGAGGCAGCCCAGTTTGCCCGAGGTGGTATCCGGCGGCGTTTCCGTGAGAAGGTCCTCGGCGGCTCGCTCGGTCCTTGCCTGGTCTCCGGGGTGAAACACGCTGCCGAAGGTTCGCCACAATTTCTGCCGGGCCCCGCGGGAGCCGGCCGATTGCAGCATGATGCCCAACAGGCCCATGGTCTGAAAGACCGAGAACACCAGGCTGAGGATCTTGAGGTCCCCGTTGCCGACCGACCCGATCAGGTGGGCGATGACGCCTTGGGTTTCGTCGCGGTCAAGCCGGTCGAGGAGCCCCCTCGTGATCACGATGGTGGCGTTGTCGATATCGACGCCGACGGCGGCGGCGTTGACGGCCGGCGTATCGAGCAACATGACCTGGGGCGGTTTGACTCCGCCGGCGATGGCCATCTCCTCGATCAGGTTGACGAGCTGCTTCTCCTCGCCGTCTTGTTCGTTAGGCCGCCGGGCTCCGATTCGAAGCAGTACCCCTGTCGTCCCGGCCCGGGAGAACACCAACCGGACCCAGAACCAGAGCACCAGCATCACGACCATCCCGGGCACGACCAGCGACCCGCCGATGATGCCGAACGTGCCCCAGTCGATCCCCGCCAGGCTCTTCGTCTCGATGGCCTCGCCGATCTGACCGATGGCGAGCGGCAAGATCCGGCCCGCCTGGGCAATCGTGTCCCAAATTGGGCGAGGCAGGCGCCACTGCAATTCAACCAGGTGGGCAATCGTGAGCGTGACGAGAAAGAGGGCGGGGGTCACCAGGATGGAAAGCGGGATCCCCGTCAGCGCCACGGTGAGTCCGCTGAACAGCGCGAATCGGACCGACTGGCGTCGGTTCCGGGCCTGCTCCTCGAAGAAGGTGGTGCGGTCCTTGGGGCCGAGTATCGGGTTACTTGGGCTCGTCACACGGTGGCGCCCATCGTCCGTCGGCCATGCTCCCGGCCCAGCCAAAGCCCAGTGAGCAACCACACCACGGCCAGGGGCACGGCCGCGAACGCGATCCCGGTCGAGCCGAGGCCGATGGCAGCAAGGCCGGCATAGGCCCACGCCCCCAACTGATCGCCCCCGCGATAGACGAAGGTCTCAATGAAACTCTTCGCCTTGTACTTGTCTTCTCTCGGAACCACGGTGAACAGGATTTCCATCGCCGGGTTGGTCAACGCGAAATTCGCACTTCGCCGGATGACCATGAACACGGCGAGTGTGGCGAATACCGGTGCGATGCCAAGGGTTGTGAATCCAACGACGCTGAGCCCCGGCAGCAGGGCAAGGGTCGCGGCCAGGCCGATCCACCGAATCACCCGGCCGGTCAGCAAAACTTGGGTGACGATGGTGAGGATCTGGACCGAAAGTTCGATTCGAGCCAATACCGTGGTCCGGGCGTCACGGGATTCGTAGAACCGGCCGACGATATCGGCTTGCTGGAAATAGAGAAAGGTCGACCCGACGGTGTAGAGAATCAGAAAGAGACAGATCATCAATAGGTACGGAGACTGGAGCAAATGCGAAAAGCCGGCCCACATCGAGCCACCGACCGGTGCTGTTTCCGAAACCGACCGGGGCCCGCCGGGGGAGGCGGGGAACCTCGCCACGAAGAAGGTGGCGATCTCGAGCAGGGCGGCCGAAACCAAAAGCAGGTTGATGGTGCCGATCCGGCTCGCGAACGCGGCCGTCAGCGCCGAACCCGCGATCGACCCCAAGGTGCCGCCGACGCCGATGAAGCCGAACAACCGCTTGGCTTGCTCGCTCCGGAACACGTCGGCCATGAACGACCAGAAAATCGAGACCACGAAGAGATTGAAAACACTGGTCCAGACGAAGAAGGTCCGGCCGGTCCACATGGCGCTCGGCGATCCGGGCGTCTGATCGGCCACCCGCATCAAGAGGTAGAAGCCGAGCAGATTGAGGGCGAAGAAGTGGTACGCGTACGGAATGAAGCGACGAGGCGCGAACCGGACGACCAGGGCGGCAAAGAGCGGGTTGAGCACCAGCGTGGCAGCCAATGTCCCCGCGAACAACCAGGGCAGGTTCCGGACCCCGGTGGCCGCCGCGACCTCATCGCGGATGGGGCGGAGAATGAAATAGCTGGCGAGGACGAAAAAGAAGTATCCGAAACTGGTCCACACCGCCCGGTGTTCGTCGTCCCGAAGGTCGACGAGGTGGCTGAGCAGCGTCCGGGCGGGCCGCTCGACTACCCCCACAGCGCGGGACTCGGAAACGACATGATGCCCCGGTCATAGTGA
>JAYVJS010000419.1:0-2007 GCA_043769075.1 Gemmatimonadota bacterium
GGGCACGTGCCGATGATCTTGGGTCCCGACGGCAAGAAGCTCTCGAAGCGACACTGCGCCACCGCGGTCGGCGACTATCAGGCCCAAGGGATCCTGCCCGCGGCGATGCGAAACTTCCTGGCCCTCCTGGGTTGGTCACCGGGCGACGACCGCGAAATCATGACCGACGCCGATCTGGTCGCGGCCTTTTCGCTCGAAGCGGTCCAGAAGAAACCGGCGGTCTTCGATCTCGCCAAGCTCGAATGGATGAACGGGCAGTATCTCTCGGCTCTCCCGGCCGAGTCGATCGAGGCGCTCGTCTCCGGCCATCTGGCGGCGCTTGGCGTGGTCACAGGGGGACGGGACATTCGGCCGGCCATCGACGCGGTCAAATCGCGGGCCCGAACCCTGATTCAACTCGCCGGGCGGGTGGCGGTCCGGCTCGATCCGGAGCGGGCGACCCTCGAGCCAAAGGGCGAGGCCCTGATCAAGAAAATGGGCTCGGCCTACGCTGAGAACCTGCGGCACGCCATCGCCGCCCTGGCGCCGATTCCGGAGGGGGAATGGCGGGCCGATCCGATCCTCGAGGCCATCAAACGGGGCGCCGAAGCCGCCGGCATCAAGCTGGGCGACCTGATGCAGCCAATTCGAGTGGCGTTGACCGGCGACACGGTGTCGGAACCGGTGAACGAGCTATTGGTCGCGGTTGGAAAAACAGTGTCGCTCGCTCGGCTGGCGGCGGTCGTCGCCGCAGACTAGCCGAGATCTTCGCGATCAGCCGCGAGGTCGTAGTGCTGCGCCCGAGGATCGAACCGACTGAGGAGTTCCCGGGCCGCCCCAGGGACATAGGCGGTTTCGTAGTCGGCTCCCGCAAACGCCCGGACCGCGTCGAGCGAATCGAATCGCATCATGGTGACAAACTCGATCTCATCCCCGTCGGTTCGCCGGAGTAGCCGGGCGCCCCGATAGCCGGCCACGTTCTTCGCCTCGATTCCGGGGAGGATGGTGGTGAGCAAGAGGTGCTGATACCGGTCCGCGGCCAGAGCGGTGGTCCACCCGTGCCAGATCCGGACGATCATCGCGGCTAGGCGATCGCGACGGGCTTGAAACGCCAGATCCGGTCCAGGAGGAGATCGAGCATTCCCTCCCCCACAAACGCTTCGACCGCCCGGCCGGTCGCCTCCGCGTCCATCCCCCAAATGACCACCCGCTTGGCCACCCCTTCGATGTCACCCTGGACGAACGCGCGATCGTTGGACTGCCACATCGCCGGTGCGTCGGCGACGAGCCGCTGCGATACGACGTTGACACCTGGCCCCCCAACGGCGATGGTCGGATGCCGGTGCAATTCGGCGTGGTCGAGATACTCCAAATCGGCGACCACCACGCCCCGGCGATAGAACTGCCCGTTGCCGCGGGAATCAATGGCCCCCCGAACCGCGTCGGCAAAGGGCCGGTCCCGGTTCGTCTCCCCGGCCCCGACCACCACCAGTACGGTTTCATCCCGATCGACCAGCTTCATGGCGTCTTCACCCCCGTGGAATCCGCCCGCGCCGGCGGCGTCCGTTGGTTCCTCGCAAACTCCCGCTCCCGGTCGCGCTGGATCCGAAGCTCCTTGATCGCCTTTTTGAAATCCGCGACCGTCTGGGCCCGGCGGGCCGCCAGCTGGGTATCCTCCCGCATCTGCTGGAGGGCGCGAAACTTAGTGTAGTCAGCGGTCTCGGCGCTTCCCCCCGACGGCAAGGCCCCAAAGGCACTGAGGATCCCGGCCACCAACGCGGTCGGAACTTTGATCGGCCCGAGGTAGATCCATTGGGCATCGAGGCCAAGTTGCTGATCGCCGACCTTCGTGACCCACCGGGGCAAAGGGGCCGTCGCGTCGGCGACGGTCAGGACAGAATCGAGATAGGCCTGCACGATCGCGGTGACGGCGCTGTCCACCAACTCAGCTTGGCTTCGGGCCGCCACCCGAGCCAAATCTCGAGGCGGCAGGGGAAGCGGCCGGACCCAGAGCTTCCCTTCGCCTTG
>JAYVJS010000420.1:0-2376 GCA_043769075.1 Gemmatimonadota bacterium
TTGAAAAACAGGTTCCGGACCGCCACCGTCGTCCCTCGCTGCCGGGCCACCACGGCGACCCGATCGACTCGGCCTCCGGTCACGGCAACTTCGGTTCCCGGCTCGATGCCGTCCGATGTCGCGAGGACGAATCGGGACACCGAGGCTATCGCGGGTAGGGCCTCGCCGCGGAACCCGAACGTTGGCACGCCAATCAAATCACTCGACGAGGTGATCTTGCTGGTGGCGTGGCGGTCGAGGGCGAGAATCGCATCCTCGCGGCCCATGCCGCTGCCATCGTCGCTCACCAGGATCGAGTGTTTCCCGCCTTCGGTAATCTCGATACGCACCACGGTGGCGCCGGCGTCGATCGCATTCTCGACGAGCTCCTTGACGACCGAGGCGGGCCGGTCAACCACTTCGCCCGCCGCGATTTGGTTCGCGACGGCGTCGGACAGAATCGCGACCCGGCGGGCCGAGGGGAAAGGCGACACTGGTCAGTCGATCCGATCAATCCGGACCAGCGATGCGGTCGGCACCCAACCTCGGTTGCCACTCCGGTCGCTCACTAAGGCCCACCCTCCCCGGTCGGTTTCGATTGCGACCCGCGAGAGGGACGGCAATCCGCCTTGGTCGGGCGCCAGGCCATGCGGCGATCGCTTCAATCGGAGGGCCGAGGCGGCAAACGCGGCCGGGGGCTGCGGTCCGGGTCGGCGCTGGCTCGCGCCGGCCACGACGGTCGCGACGAGGAGGATGGCCGACCGTCGTCGCAACGAGCTTCGGCCAAAGCCGAACCACAATGCGATCAGGACCCATCCGCCTAACGCGACCATGGCGAGTTCGGATCGCGACAGGCCCCTCGTCGGCTGGGCGTCACGGAGGGGCTCATATTGGCGTTCCAGGGTATTCCACGCGGCGCGGAGCTGGGGTGACCGGGGTGAAAGGGCCAATCCACGAGTCCATCGGGCCGCTGCGGCTGCGTCAGCACCGGTTTGGTAGTAGGCCGCCCCGGCGTCGTACCAGTGGGACCACTCGAGCGGCTGGTTTTTCGCCCGGTCGTCGAATCGCGCTGCCGCGGGGCGGAAGGCCCCTTGGCGGAACAACGTCTCCGCTGATTCGGCAGCCTGAGCCGCGGTGGTCCCGGGGACTACGATCAGGACAATCGCGAGGCCGACTCGGTTCCGGAACCGGGCCGGGAGTCGGCTGATCAACGCGCCCGCCCGCTTTCCTAAGGCTGGGGCGGCGGTCGCATCGCCGGGCGTAAAACGAAACCGATCGAGCTCGCCCTGAAGCGCCGCGATTTCCTGAGCGTCCTCCCGGGGGAGGCCGGCCTGTCGCAACCGCTCCTCGATGAGGTGGGGCGCCCCGCGATGTTGTTCAGGTACCAATGCCCGAATGACCTGTTCGATTGCGGTCGAATCCGTGGGGCGGTGACCGACTTGGGTCGGCGGCCGGCGCCGATACCAATCGAGCCCAATCCGGCCGGCGACCACCAACAGGCCGAACCCGACGAGGCCCCACCAGCCGGCCAAACCCGGCCGAAACCAGTCAAGCGCCGATGGGGCCAGCCTCGGTCCGACCAGCGGCATTGGAACCCGGTCCGCGAGGCCCCCGCGCCCTTCGAGAACCGGAATCACCAGGCCGAGCGTCGCCGCTTCCCGGTATTGGGCCATCAACGGGTCGAAGTAACTGTACGCCAAGTCCGGAAGCGCGACGCTGCCCACACTATCGGGGACCAGCAGGAACTGAAATGTCTTCGATCCGCCGAGCCAACCGTCACGAATCCGATCAACCTGGGTCGTCCGATCGAGATACGCGCGGGTGCCGGCCGGCCAGGTCACATTCGGCGGGGCCCAAAACGCCAGATTGCCGGTGCCGGTCAGCGTGAGGTCGATCGGGACCGGTTCCCCGGTATGGGCTGGGAGGTTGCGAACCCGGTAGCTGAGAGTGACGTCGTGCCCCGTTGGCCCCTGAAAACCGGCCGGGCGGTTGTCCGTCGGCTGCGTCGAGATCACCACGGTCCGTGGTTCACTCACGGCCTCGGCGGCCCGCTCATCGCCCGAGACCCTCCGAGTCAGTGGCACTGAGTATTCGAGCCGGGCCGGAGGAATGACGAGAGAGCCGGGCGTGAGAGGAAAGGCAACCTGGTGGCTTACGAACAAGTCGTAGACGTCGTCGCCGACCGATCGTGAGGTCACAATACCCGGGACCGCCGGTTGGGGTACCGACCAGACGCCGCTCAACACCGGTGGCTTCAACGTTGGGGGTCGCCGTAACCGGGCCCGGAGCGACCGCGAAAACCACGCGGCGGTGATCACGTCGAGCTGCTCCCCCTGGAACACTCGGGCCGATGAGACGACGGTCGTCACGGCGGCGGCGGCGCCATCGGTCGGCGGT
>JAYVJS010000421.1:0-4223 GCA_043769075.1 Gemmatimonadota bacterium
CCTTGGTCGAACGCGCCAGCCAGCGGCTCAACCTCTACCTCGTCAACAGCATCAATCCGTTCCGGCTAGCGGGCCAGAAGTCGATTGTGTTCGAACTGCTCGAGGATTTGGGGTGGCGAGCGCCCGACTGGATCGTCCTCCCCGCGGGCAACTTAGGCAATACCTCGGCCTTCGGGGCGGCGCTCGTGCAGGCCAAAACGCTCGGGCTGATCGATCGGATCCCGAGGCTTGCCGCGATCCAGGCGGAGGGAGCATCGCCGTTTGCCCGGAGCTTTCGGGACGACTTCGCGACCCGCTACCAGGTGGTGGCTGAGACGGTGGCGACCGCGATCCGGATCGGAAATCCAGCCTCCCACGACCGCGCCGTATCGGTGATGCGGGCCACTCGGGGCGTGGTGACCACCGTGACCGACGAGGAGATTCTCGCCGCCAAACGGGTCATCGATCGGGCCGGGGTTGGGTGCGAGCCGGCCAGTGCGGCGACGGTGGCAGGGGTTCGGCGGCTGGTGGCGGAGGGCGTCATCAGGGCCGATGAAACAGTAGCCGGGGTCCTGACCGGGCATATTCTCAAGGACCCCGAAATCCTGCTTCGGAATCAGGCGAAGGACATCCGGGAGGTCGACTCCGACATTGCCAGCATTGAGGCTGCGTTACGCTAGCCGGCCCGGACCGTTCGAGCGAGGAACGCTCGCATTGATGCGACGTCGGGTACCCGGTAGCGGGCCGCGCTGTGACCAGGGCCGACCCGAATCGTAACGGCGTCGGCTGGGAGGGCCCGGAAAAGATCCTCATCGGTCGAATCATCTCCAGCCGCCACCACGGCACTCCCGTGCTTCGCCTCCCGCAGGATAGCCGCCGCCACATGGCCCTTGTTGATACCATGACATCGCACCTCCACGACCCGACGGCCCACCAGCACGTCAGCGCCGGTCCGATTGAGGACCTGGGAGAGATGAAGCGCCAGCTCCGTGGCCGAGGCCGCGGCTCCGGGATCGGACCCGGGCCAGTGCCAACAAAGCCCGAACTCCTTGGTTTCGGTATAGGCCCCGGGGGTGACCCGGCTGAAGTCTTCAAACACCGCCCGGGCCCGATGAAGCCAAGGCAACTCGACGGCGAGCCGGGTCCACACCTTGGCGCCTAATGTCCGACGGGCCGCCCCATGCTCGGCGTGGAGGTGGACCGGCAGGTGGCCCAGCCAGCGTTCGAGAAAGCCGATCGAACGCCCGGACACGATATGGACCTGATGGCGATGATCGTCGGCGAGGGTCGTCAAGAGTCGGATCAGCTCATCATCCGGGAGAGCCAGCTCGGGCCGGTCGGCAAACGGGGCGAGGGTGCCGTCGTAGTCGAGCATGAAGACCCGGCGCCGGGCCATCGTGAACCGCACCATCGCTGCTTCGAGCGCTCCATTGCCTGGGGCATCCCCCCGGAGTGCCTGTCCAGCCCCTTCGGCCGCCAGAGTACCGAGGAAGGTTTCGGCCCACCAATCATTGTCATAGCGACCGACTCGGATCCGGAGTGCCGCCATCCGCTCCCGGCGCTCCACTTCTGGCATTGCCAAGGCCTCGGCCATCCGAGCGGCAAGATCGCCGACTTCGTAGGGATTCACCGGCACCGCCTCGGGAAGATCGGCCGAGGCCCCGGCAAACTCGCTGAGGACGAGAACTCCATCGCCGTCCACCCGGGCGGCAACGAACTCCTTGGCGACCAGATTCATCCCATCGCGGATCGGGGTGACGAGCATGACGTCGGCGGCTCGGTAGAGCGCCACGAGGTTGGGGCGATCGATCGCCCGGAACATGTAGTGAATCGGCGTCCAACGGGGAGTGGAAAACCGGCCATTGATCCGGCCAACCAGCCCTTCGACCTGTTGCCGATATTCCTGGTAGGCCGGGACCGCATCCCGGGTCGGCACCGACAAGTTCACGAGCCGCACCTGCTCCCGGAGCTCGGGATGGCGCTCCAGGAGCTGCTCGAAACCCAGCAACCGGCGAGGGACGCCTTTGGTGTAGTCGAGCCGATCGACCGCCACGAGGAGTCGCCCCCCGTCGCCGCCTCGGATTTCCTCCGCTAGGCGCTCAACGAACGGGTCGAGCGCGGTGCGTTCGAACTCAGCGGCATCGATCCCAATCGGAAAAACGCCAAGCCGGGCAGCGCGGTCGCCGATGACCACGCGGTCGATATCGGTGGTCAGGGCCAGGATTTCCGCCAGGGCCACCGAAAAGTGCCGAAGATACGAGGCCGTATGGAAGCCAATCAGACTCGCGCCAAGAATCCCATGGAGCAGCTCTTTCCTGCGAGGCAAGGTCCGAAAAATGTCGCCGGTCGGGAATGGAACGTGGAGGAAAAACCCGATCGCGGCGTTGGGAATCGCGGCCCGGATCATCTCCGGGACGAGGAAGAGGTGAAAGTCGTGGACCCAGATCAAGTCGCCGGGTTGGTAGCGGGCCACGACAGCATCGGCGAACCGCTGGTTCACCTCCCGGTAGGACTCCCACGCATCGGTATCAAGCGGGACCCGGCCGGTCAAGGAATGGAGAATCGGCCAAATGAAACTGTTGGAGAACCCATCGTAGAACTTCTCCGATTCGGCTTGGGACATTGGAATCGGGACGAGGCCGTCTTCGGCCAAGGCTCCGACCAATCGGCCCCAGATGGGCGGCGCGAGCTGATCAGTGGTCAGCCCGGGCGAACCGATCCAGATCCCACCTCGATTGCGGTGAACCCGACCCAAGGCGGTGGCCAGACCGCCGGTGCTCGGGGCCAGGGCGAAACCATCGGCCGCCACCGAGGCGGTGACCGGGAGCCGATTGGCGACGATCAGGACCCGGCTCATCTCAACACCAGGCCCGCACCCGGCCATCGCGAGCTTCGATCAGTTCCCCGATCGTCATGGCCGCGTGGATCAGACCGACATGGGTGTAGGCTTGGGGAAAGTTGCCTAACAGCTCGCCGCTGTCCGGATCGATGTCTTCGGAAAAGAGTCCGACTGGGTTCGCAAAGGACATGACCCGTTCGAAGACGTCGACGGCCTCGTCGATGCGGCCGATCAGGGCGAGGGCCTCGGCATACCAGAATGAGCAGATGGTAAAGGTGCTGGTTACTTCGCCGAAGTCATCATGGTTCCGATAGCGGTAAATCAGCCCCTTCCGGGTTAGGAGACGTCCCGTAGCCTCGACGGTGGCCACAAACCGCGGATCCCGGGCATCGATGATGCCGATCGTCGGGAGCAGCAGGTTGGCCGCGTCAGGGTGACGGCCGCGTAGCTCTTGGGTAAAGAAGCCGAGGCCCTGATTGAAACCTTGGTCGAGGACCAGGGCTCGTTCTCGAAGCGCCTCGGCCTCCCATCCCGCCGCGAGGGCTCCGAGTCCGAGTCGCCCGGCCAGGAGGGCCCCGCGGTGAATCGCGACCCAACACATGGCCCGCGAAAAGGTGTGATGGCGGAGCGAGGTCCGGAATTCCCAAATGCCGGTGTCGGGCAGCGGGGCGAGTCGAATCGCATCCTCCACCAGGCGACGAAGCAACGGGGCGAAGGACCGGGGATCGCGATAGCCGATTCTCGGATCGGTCAGCAGAGTCTCCAAGCAGAGGACGATCTCTCCCATCAGATCGTGTTGATCCTGGAGCGCTGCCGCATTCCCGATTCGAACATGACCGTTGCCGCGATAGCCGGCCAGATGCGGGAGGGCCTCCTCGGGCAGACTCCGCTCGCCGCCAATCCCATAGAGCGGCTGGAGCGGCCCGCTTTCGGCCACATCGCGGAGGAAGGTGAGCAACTGCTCACCCTCAGCGAGGTGCGAAAGCCGACGGAGCGCCTCGACGACAAAGGCGGCATCGCGGAGCCAACAGTACCGATAATCCCAGGTCCGTTCGGTGCCCATCGCCTCGGGAATGCTGGTGGTCGCCGCGGCAATGATCGCCCCGGTGTCGTGGGAGGCGTGGAGTTTGAGACACAGCGCCGACCGAAGGACCGCAGCCGCATTGAACATCGGAAGGCCGCAGGTTTTGGCCCACCGGCGCCAGCCCTCCACGGTGACATCGAGCTGGTACTGGACCTCGGCTAGTGAGGTACCGCCAGCTTGGCGGCCATAACGCAGCGCGATGAAGACCGGATTGGTGAGGGCAAACTCCTGACCGTTCCGTAGGTACGGGCCGGGTAGGTTCGAAGCGATGTCCAGGATGCCCTGATCCCACTCCAGCCGGAGTCCATGATCGGCGGGTAC
>JAYVJS010000422.1:0-2420 GCA_043769075.1 Gemmatimonadota bacterium
CCCGTTGGTCCGGGCGGCTACGGCGGGAATCTCGCCAATCCGTCCGGCGTCGAACATCCGGCGCCATTCGGGGTCAACCGTGGCGGGGTCGATAAGGTACTGCTCGTAGATCGCTTGGGCGAAACCAGCGTTGGCGGTCTCGAAGACATTGGGGTCGTGGCTCGGCATTTGGGGCTCTCGGCTCTCGGCTTTCGGAACTCGGCGCTCGGCACTCGGCTCTCGCCGGTCGGTTAAGATAATCCGCGGCGTCGGGGGATGGCCCGGGCCAGTTCGCGGTACCGCTCGGACTCTTCTCGGCGTCGAGAATCGTCCCAGCCGAGTTCTTTCCCCATCAGCCGGGAGACCGTTTCCACGGCCGCCAAACCGGCGTCGGGCGTTTCGTGGGCAATCGACAGCCGGCGAAACAAGACATCATCGAGCCGCCGGGCATACTCGGTTCGGACAGCATGGACCACTTCGGCACCGACCGCGCCGTGGTGGGGGTGGACCGGCTCCTTCAAATGGGGCCATTCATTGGTAACGTCGTACAGAATCGGAACCTCGGACCCATACTGCCCGACCAGGTGCGCGACGATTGGCTCACTCAAACCCCGGGCGACACCCCGAGCGAACAACGCGTCGACCTTAAAGGCATCGCCACCTGGCAGCGGTTCTGTAGCGCTTCGGGATTTCATCGGGTCCGGGTCGATTGCCGGGAGCCGAAGGATTTCATTCACTCGGCGCAGGGTGTCGATGGCCATCCGGCGGTAGGTCGTAAGCTTACCGCCGGCAATCGAAATCATCCCGTGAGCTCCCACGGAAATGAGATGCTCTCGGGTCCGGGAGGCTGGGGTCGAGGCAGCACTGGTGATCAACGGCCGAAGCCCGGCCCACGAGAATGAGACGTCTTCGAGCCCAAGGCGGGCCGCAGGAAACAGGGCGTTGACCGAGCGGAGCAGATACAGCATGTCGGCTTCGGTCGGGGTCACGTGATCGGCCGATTCGGGGGATTCCGTATCGGTGGTACCGAGGTAGGAGCGGTCGCCCCAGGGTAGGACGAACATCACCCGGCCGTCAATTGGACTGAGGAAGGTGATGGCGTGGTGGTGGCCGATTCGCGACCGCGGGACCATCACGTGAGAGCCGCGGGTCGGCGCCAAGCAGGGCGTGGCCCCAGGATCCTCGAGCCGGCGGACGACGTCGACCCAGGGACCGGTCGCGTTGACCACAGCCCGGGCCAGCACGGTTCCTTGGGCCCCGGTCAATTGGTCCTCAACGATGGCGCCGGCGATCTGGCCGTTTTGCTGCTCGAACGCTGTAACGCAGGTATAGTTGGCGACGACCGCGCCGTGGGTGGCGGCCGCCCGGACGGTGGCCAACGCCAGCCGGGCGTCATCGCACTGGGCGTCCCAGTAGAGGGCGCCTCCAGCCAGGCCTTGGTCTTTGAGGAGCGGCTCGTGGTCCAGCACCCCTCGCTTGCTCATGGGGCGATGGCGGCGCACATTACCGCCCATCGCGAGGAGGTCGTACAGGGTCAGGCCGAGTTCGGTCTTCCAGCGGGGTACTCGATCGCCCCGGTAGGCCGGGAACAGGAACCCCAGCGGCCGGACGATGTGCGAGGCGGTTCGAAGCAGCACACCGCGTTCCGCGAGGGACTCCCGAACGAGCGCGAACCGGCCGTGTTCCAGGTACCGAAGACCGCCGTGGATCAGGCGGCTCGATTTTGAGCTGGTGCCGGACCCGAAGTCGCCTCGCTCAACCAGGGCCACCGAGAGGCCACGGAGCGCGGCCTCCCGGGCAATCCCGGCGCCGGTTGCTCCACCGCCAACGACCAAAAGGTCGAAGCGGCGGGCCGAAAGGTCCCAAATCGTCGCACGAGTGGAAGGGTTCATCGTCTGCCTATTGATCCGTCGGTACCTGAGCTCGGTTTCGAGCAACGTCCCAGCTATTGGTTCACCGCCAACTCGGCGCTAATTCGCCGAGGGACCCGAGTGCTTGATGTCGCCTGCGGGATCGGGCGCCACGCGTTGGCAGCCGCACAGCTCGGCGCCGAGGTGGTCGCGGTCGATCGCGATTCGGCCAAGGTCCGCCAGGGCCGCGACGCGGCCAAGGGTTGGGGTCTCTCGGTCAAATGGATCGAAGCCGACTTGGAGCGGACCTGGCCCGATCTCGGCCAGTTCGACGTCGTGTTGCTGTTCAACTATCTCGACCGTCCCCGGATGACGTCTGTCGTCAAGTCGGTCCGCCCCGGCGGCGTTCTGATCTTCGAGACGTTTCTCGAAATCCAGCGCCAACTTGGCTGGGGCCCGCAACAGGAGGCCCACCTCCTCAAGTTCGGCGAGATTTCGAGTCTCGTGGCCCCGCTGGTCGTGGTGCATGGTCGCGAAGCGTTCGAGCCGGCCGACAATGCCCAATGGGCGGCCATGGCGAGCGTTCTCGCC
>JAYVJS010000423.1:0-4195 GCA_043769075.1 Gemmatimonadota bacterium
CTGGCAATCCCATTGGGAACGCGCCGACCCCAGCTTTCACCGAGTCGTCCAGCGAGAGTGGACCAATCCGGCCCGGGCCGAGTGGGTTGCGACACTCGAACGGGCCGTTGAGCGTTCCGGCCCGGCGGTCGTCCTGGTAGCGCACAGCACCTCCTGCGCCCTGGTTGCTTTCTGGGCCCAGGAAACCAAACGAACCGTCCAGGGTGCGCTGCTGGTTGCTCCGAGTGACACCGAGGCTCCTTCGTATCCCCCGGGCCCGACCGGATGGCGGCCGATGCCGCTCAACCGCCTGCCGTTTCCAAGTATCGTGGTCTTGAGCGAGGACGACGCCTACGTGGCGGCGAGCCGGGCTGCCGAATTCGCCAAGGCGTGGGGCAGTACCGCCGTCAGCATCGGTGCCGCGGGTCACATCAACTCTGCCAGCGGGCTCGGTGATTGGCCGGCCGGTCGGGCCCTGCTGGAGCGATTGCTTCCTCGATAGATTACCAGGATGAAAGCCCTTGTTGCGAGCCTGAGTCTCCTGGCGGTAGCGCCGCGCCCGCCCGCCCCCGCCGTGTCCGGAATCGACTACCACCTCACCTTCACGAAAGCCACCGCGGCCACCCGAACCCTCGGGGTCTCGATGCGCTTTCAGGTTTCCACCCCCGGTCAGGTCGAGCTATCGCTCCCCGCTTGGACACCCGGTTCATACGAAATCACCAACTATGCCCGCCGAGTCTCCGCGTTTGGGGCCACTCAAGGGGCCGCGCTCCGGTGGGACAAGACAGATTTTGACACCTGGCGCCTCCAGGTGCCCGCTGCCGGCCCAGTGACCGTGGCCTTCACCTTCGCCGCCGACACCCTCGACAACGCCATGGCGTGGTCGAAATCCGATTTCGCTTTCGTCAACGGCACCAATGTTCTCCTCTACCCCGAGGGCGCCGGGCTCGACTTCCCGGCCACCGTGTCCGTCACCACCGACGCCGGGTGGAAGGTCACGACCGGGCTCCGTTCCACCGGGCCGAATCAGTTTGCCGCGACCAACTACCACGATCTCGTGGATATGCCGTTCTTCATCGGCCACTTCGATGTCGACAGCGCCCCGGTCGGCGGCGTCATGAATCGGATTGCCTCATATCCGGCCGGCATCTTGGCCGGTCCGCCCCGCGCCCTGCTCTGGAAGCAACT
Source organism: Gemmatimonadota bacterium (assembly GCA_043769075.1). Lineage (GTDB taxonomy): Bacteria > Gemmatimonadota > Gemmatimonadetes > Gemmatimonadales > GWC2-71-9 > SHZU01. The sequence continues at coordinate 1,168 of JAYVJS010000423.1, forward strand.
CGGTACCATGGTCCCGGCCATGGCCAAGGTCTTCGGCGAGACCCCGTGGCCGAACTACACCACGTTGTTGGTGTTTGATTCGGCGTTCGGCGGGGGAAGCGCCCTCGAACACCAGAACTCCCACCTTGGGATCTACAGCCCCGAGTTCATCGGGAGCCCGGTTCTGGCCTCGATCACGGCCCACGAAATCTTCCACGGCTGGAACGTCAAGCGCCTCCGGCCCTCAGACATGGTGCCGTATCGGTATGATCATCCCCAGCCCACCACCCTCCTTTGGGTCAGCGAAGGGATCACGGATTACTACGCCGACCTGGCCTTGCTTCGAGGCGCCGTCGTCGACTCGGCCATTTTCCTGAACATTACCCAAGGCAAGATCGAGGAAGTGGCCGCCGCCCCCTCGATTGCCTTGGAAGACGCCTCGCTGTCGACCTGGATTCAACCGACCGACGGCACCGCGACGATCTATTATCCCAAAGGGTCGCTCGCGGGATTCCTGCTCGACATCATGATTCGAGACGCCAGCGACAACCGGGCCTCGCTCGACGACGTGATGCGGGCATTGTACCGCGCCGCCGTACCAGCCGGCCGGGGCTTCACCGTCGAAGAATGGTGGTCGACGGTCAATCGGTTGGCCGGCCGCGACCTCGCCACCAGCTTCGGCGCCCGCTACATCGACGGCCGGGAGCCGTTTCCGTGGGCCCAAGTCGCTCCACTAGCGGGGCTCCGCTTCCAGGTCGATAGCGCGTCCGAGCCCCGACTCGGCGTCGCGACCACGACCATCGATGGACAGGAGATCGTGACGGTCGTCAATCCCGGCGGATCGGCCGAGCTTGCGGGGGTCTTGACCGGTGACGAGGTCGTGCGGATTGGAGACCTCACGATCGACTCGAATTTCGGTCCCGCCTTCCGGGCCCGGTACCGGAATCAAATCGGAGCGACGGTTCCGATCACGGTCCGCCGCGGGGGTAAAGAGGTCATGCTGTCGCTTGTCGTTCGCGCCGAGGTCCGCGTCAATAGCCGCCTCGAGTTCGATCGCCGTCCTTCCCTCAAAGCCGCCCGAATTCGCCATGCGATATTCGCCGGCACCACGGATCGGTCATGAGTGTATTCGAACAGTTAGGCCATCTCGGCCACGAGCAGGTTACCCTCTGTTCCGATCCAGCCTCCGGATATCGCGGAATCATCGCGATCCATTCGACCGCCTTGGGGCCGGCGGTGGGAGGCACCCGTTGGTGGGTCTACCCGTCGGACGAAGCAGCCATTACCGATGCCTTGCGGCTCTCGCGCGGCATGTCGTTCAAGAACGCCCTCGCGGACCTGCCGTTAGGCGGCGGGAAGTCGGTGATTCTAGGGGGACCTGCCGCCACCGACCGGCGGGCGGTGCTCCGCGCCCATGGCCGGTTCATCGATCGCTTCCACGGCCTCTACGTCACCGCTGAGGATGTCGGGACCTCGCCCGCGGACATGGAGTTTATTGCGGAGACGACGGCCCATGTCGCCGGCCGGGCCGGAACCTCCGGCGATCCTTCGCCCCATACGGCACGGGGCGTCTTCCGGGCCATGCAAGCGGGGGCCAACGCGAAATGGGGCTCTGACGATCTGGCGGGCAAAACGGTGGCGCTTCAGGGCTGCGGGAACGTCGGCTACCACTTGGCCGTCCAGCTTCACCAAGCCGGTGCCAAGCTCATTGTGAGCGACGTCGATCACGCCAAGGTAGCCCGAGTGGTCAAGGAGTTCGGCGCCACCGAGGCCCCCGTCGCCACGATCCATGCCGTTCGAGCCGATATCTTCGCCCCCTGCGCCCTCGGGGCCATCCTCAACGACGACACGATCCCCGACCTCAAGGTCGGCCTGGTCTGCGGCGGCGCCAACAACCAGCTCCTCGAACCCCGTCACGGCGCCGAGCTCGCCGCCAAAAACATCCTCTACATCCCGGACTACGTCGCCAACGCCGGCGGGGTGCTCTTCGGCGGCTCGATCGAAGTTCTCAAACTCTCACGACCCGCCACCCTACTCCGGATCGACGCGATCTACGACACGACGCTCAGAGTTCTCGACCGGGCTTCGAAGGACCACATCCCTCCCTCCGACGCCGCCGACCGCCTCGCCCACGAAAAGATCCAGCTTACTGGCCGCCCTTAGTACCTGCGCCGGCCGCCAGCGCCAGCAGCTGGCGCTGGGTCACGCCCCGCTGGAGATAGTCGAGCGCGGTCGTGAGTTGCCGGTCATAGCGAACCGACCGGCGAAACGCCGCCGAATCACCGAAGGCCAGCTTCGCGACCCACTGCTCGAGCGATCGGTCCACCAACGGAGCGCCGGCGTCGAACTGGGCCCGAGTCACCTTGATCTTGGACTGTTGGACCTTCTCCCACAACGCCTCTCGCCAGGCCGGCTGGACGGCGAAATCGCTGGTGACGCCCTTCTTGAGCTGGAGGCTGGTGTTGTACATGGCCACGTACCACTGCGAGAACTGAGGCCCGTAGGCCCGGGCCAAGTCACGTTCGGGCGCCGGCAAGGTATCCGACGTCATCACGACGTCGGGTGTTACCCCTCCGCCGCCGAGGATCGTCCGCCCGGCGTCGGACCGGAATTCCGGCCGCTTTCGCTTCGTCGTGTCAGCGGAGACCGGCCCGTCGCCGTCCGCATACTCGACAAACCGTTCATCGCCAAGCCGGTCGTGATCGGCCTGAATCGAACGACCACTCGGCGTATACCACTTGCCGGTCGTGATCTTCATGGCCCAACCACCTTCGATCGGGAACAGGGTCTGAACCAGGCCTTTCCCGAACGACGTCGTGCCGATCACCAAGCCCCGGTCATGGTCCTGAAGGCTGCCGGCCACGATTTCTGACGCCGACGCCGTGCCGCCATCAACCAACACGATGATCGGGATCGAGTCGATCACCGACAACCGGGACGCCCGATAGATCTCAGGGGTCCGGCCGCGGTGGCGGACGCTGGCGAGTTCCTGGCCGGGCTTGAAGAACAGGTTGTTGATCTCGAGGGCCTGCTCCAGGCTGCCGCCGCC
>JAYVJS010000424.1:0-3544 GCA_043769075.1 Gemmatimonadota bacterium
GGACATAGGCCCCGATTTCCTTGATGGCATCGTCGTTCTCGTTGGCCCCATTGATCGTGCCGCTGGTCCGGGCATCGGTGTAGATGTAATCGACCCCGTAAATCAGAGCCTCTTTAGGCCCCAGGGCGAAGCCATGCTGGGCCTGGGCCACGAATACCCGAGAATTGTCGCGAATCGGATTGCCGTCCCGGAGGAGATAGGTCTCGCCGGCGTTGCTGAAGTTGCCGAAAACCTGACCGAAGAACTCTTTATGCCGGAACCGAGTTTGGAGATGTTGATAGCGCCAGTCCTGGGCCTGGCCGGCACCGATCCCGGTCAACTCGATCAGACTCCCGGCCTGGGTCCGCCCATAGCTGGTGATCCATTCGGTGTTTTCATTCGGCTTGAAATCGACCCGGGCTTCCCCACCCCAGCGACGAATGTTGAAATCTCGGCACCCGATGGCAGTGGAGGTACAGCCGACCTTGCCGGTTTTCGTACGGTTAGGCCGTAGGGTGTCGCCCGGGTCCGCATAGCGCCAGTCGTCGCCAGCCAAGTACTCACCCGACACCTTGAAGCCAAGTTTCGGCGTCAGGCGCATGGCGTGCCGGAAGCCCACCCGGAAGACCCCGCCGTTCTTGTCGGCCGCGTTGGTGCCTCTGACCGAGGGCGAGCTTCCCCGGAACCCGCCTTCCAGCGAAAGGGTGGTCCCCGGGGAGGTCAGCGGCGACTTGGTGATGATGTGGAGCACGCCGTTGGTGACGTTCGGCCCGTAGAGTGCCGCGCCCGGCCCAAGCACAAACTCGATCTGTTCGATGTCGTCGTTGGTGGCCGAGAAGAAGGCCGGCACGTTGACTCGAAGCGACGGCACCGAGGCATACCGGTTGTCGATCAGGGTCAACAGCGAGCCCGAGAAAATGTTATTGAACCCGCGGGAGACGATATTGGACTGGACCAACCCGCCCTCAGAAAACGAAATGCCGGGGGCCGTCTTCAGGTGTTCCAGGACCGAGATCGCGGCTCGTTCCTGGATTTGCACGGCCGGAATCACCGTGATGCTGGCCGGGGCGTCGTTCAGCTTCTCGGGAACCCGGGAAACCGAGGTCACTCTGACCTCATCGAGTTGATAGGTCCGGTTGGTCAAGGCGACGTTCACGGTGGCGGTGCCGCCGGCCGTGACCGTCACCGCGTCAAATCGCTTGGCTCCATACGGAATCAGCACGATGGCGACCGAATAGACCCCGGCGGCGAGCCCATCCACCCGATACAATCCATCGGTGCCGCTCACCGTTGACCCGGCTCCACGGCCGGTTCCATCCCGGACCAAAATCTGGGCGCCACTCAGCCCGACAGACCGGGCGCTGTCGGAAACCCGACCAGCGATCGAACCGGTCTGGGCAGCCAAAAAGCCCGGAAGTAGGAGCAATGCCGCCGCCACAAGCCACGATCGGATCACACGAGGCATACCAGTCCCTCTGTCGTTTGGGAAGAAAATCCGACCCGCGAAACGGGCCAAACCGATTGATTGACAACAATTTCGGGATCAGAGGGGCCGACTGTCAAGTCGCCAAACAGTGTCAAGATGTGCAACCCCACCGACCTTAGTCGTCCCTTGGCTTTGGAAAGCAGTTATGCCATCTTTCCTAACTTGATTACCTAGGCTGGGATAGGCCCTGCCACCACAACGAAGGACGGTCTTAATGAAACGCCATCTCGTCACCCTCGCTGCGCTGACTAGCCTCGCCTGCAACGCCACCCCCCGGGGCCAGGTCGTCCAGTCGATCCCCACCGACTCCACCGAGTTCTTCCGGACCCAGGTCCAACAGATGTCCAATGTGTCGGCCACCAAGGACAGCTTGTTCCGCGATCTGGCCGAAACCACCAAGCTTCTGGCCGACATCAATGTCGAGTTGGCGGCGGCGGGCAGTTCCCGCAAGAAGGCCGTTGAACCCGTCGTCTCGCCCGAGAGCCCGTTGTCTGCCTCCCCGAGCGACCGTGCCATGGTCCTCAAGAAGGTCAAAGACCTGACCGCCCGGCTGAAGAACAGCGAAGCCCGGTTGGCCTCCAGCCAGCGCAAGATCAAGATGCTGACCACCGAGTCGGACAGCCTCCGGGTTGTCTTGGCCGACTTCCAAACCACGATCGATGGCTTGAAGGCCATGGTCGAGGGGCAGAAGACTTCGATCGCCAACCTCGAATCCGAGCTCAACCTGAGCAAGGCCCAGGTGGCCACGTTGGCCCAGGAGAAGACGGTCCTTCAGGACACCGTCTCCGCTTTGACCACCCGCGAGAACACCGTGTACTACGTCGTCGGCTCCAAGAAGGAACTGATGGCCAAAGGAATCATCCGCGAAGTCGGTGGAACCCGTTTCCTTCTGGTTACCCGGACGGGCGAGACGTTGAAGGCCTCCGATAACCTCGACCCGTCGGCTTTCACCGCCATCGACCGGCGCCAGACCGCCGAGATCCCGATGCCGCGGGCGGACAAGCAGTACAAGGTGGTCACCAATCAGAACCTGACCTTCGCCAACTTGGCAACCGAAGCCAAGGGCAAAGTCCGGGGTACCCTGCAGATCACCAACCCCGAAAACTTCTGGACCAACTCGAAGTTCTTGATCTTGGTCGAGAACTAGTCCGAACAAGGTTCGAGCAGTGAAAAGGCGGGCTTCGGCCCGCTTTTTTGTTGCCACTACAGAGCGATCGAGGCAGCTACATCACCCCTAGGGTCCTCAGAAAGTCGGTCAAAAGCGGATTGAACAGGTCGGGCCGCTCCAACATCAGGAAATGGTGGACCCCTTCGAGTTCTTGATAATCGATGCCGGGCACCAGGGCGGTGACGTAGTCTCGGTAGGCCGGCGGCCAGGTGGTGCCTTTGGCCATCACGGCCAGCACCGGAACCTTGATCGGATCGTCGGTCCATATCGACGGGTCCATCATCCCGCGGATCGAGCCGGTTACCACGTGAACCGGGGTCGCCTTGGCTATCCGGATCACGTCCTGGCGCGCGGCGGCAAGGCCTTCGCCCGGGAACATCGGAGTGATCATCTGCTCGAAGGTTGCCGCCAAGCCGGGGCCCGAAAACCCCTGCACCGCCCGCTCGATCCCGGCGCTGTCGAGCCCAGGCGACTTGAGCGACCCGTCCACCACGACCAGGCCTTTGACTTTCGCCCCGAATAGCCGGTAGAACTGCCGAATCACCGGCGTCCCCATGCTGTGCCCGACCAGGACGACCGCCTCGACCTGGGCGGCCTCGACGACCGCGTTGACGGCTCGGGCAAAGAAGTCCATCGAGTAAGGAACGGCTGGCTTGTCGCTCCGCCCATGCCCCGGCAAATCAATCGCGATGACGCGGACCCGGCCGTTCAGCACCGGAATCTGACTCTTCCATACGTTCAGGTCACCGGCCCAGCCGTGGACCAACACCACGGGTGTTCGGCCGGCTCCGAGGCTCTTGAAATGGATCCGGACCCCATCGAGCACCGCGAACCGTGATGGCGCTCCGCTGAGGGCGTCGGTTTGCGCCCATCCGAGGCGGCTTGCCGTAAGGGTGCCGAGCGTCAGGGCG
>JAYVJS010000425.1:0-4473 GCA_043769075.1 Gemmatimonadota bacterium
GATTGGGGGTTGGGCGGCTGGATAGACGAACACGTCGCGGCCCTTGGTCCAGTAGTCGGCCCCGACGTACAGCGAGAGGTAGGGTGCCAGACGGAAGAACGGGTGGGCGCTCAATCGGAGCACATCACCGGGGTCACGCCGGACGCCGGCCAATGATGTCTTTGGCACGATGGGTTGGTCGTAGCGGGTCACTCGGCGGGTCTGGTTGCCGGGTAATTGGAGGTTGTACCCGCCGGAGAATCGGGCGCCCAGACGGCCGGCGACATAGTCGGCGGTGAGGGACACCTCCACGTCCGGCTGGCGGTCGCCGGTGCCGAGGTCAAAGAGCCGGTCCGGGCTGTCGAGCTTCGCCGTCCGGAGCCGGACCGTCCCGTCGATGACGGCTCGGAACCCGGCGCCAAGTTTGCTGGTTGGGAAATGATCAATCACCGCCACCGCGACGCCGACTTCGATGTCGCCGAGGTACGAGAGGGCGGGGATGTCATCGATCGGCCGCATCCCGATCGAGCCGTCGGGGTTGGTGAGGAAGTTCTCGAGCCCCTTGTAGTCGAGGCCCTGGCCGGCCAATGCCGGCTGCGGAATGTTGGTGAGGTTGGTCACGTTGAGTGACTGGAGGGCGGTCCGGAAGGCGGTGATCGCCGACAGAATCAACTGTCCCGCCTGAGAGTTGTCGCGGGGTACGAAGTCGGCGCCGGCCTCCTGGAGCAAACCAGACAATTCGGCTTCGAGCAGCTGGCCCTGGAGCAGGGCCTGGTCCGCGGCTTGGCGCTGGGCCGGATCGGGATAGTCCCCCGCCGTGATCTTGGTGCGGAGGGCGGCGACCGCTGCTCTGAGGGTCACCAGAAACAACGCCGTTTGACTCCGGCCCGCGGGGCTGCCGAACGCGCCACTAGCTGGGTTGAACCCGGCCGTCGACCCGGCCGAGTCGATCAGGACCCGAGGCGCCACTTTGACGGCAATCAGGGGGACCATGCCGTGGATGGTGATGGCCTTGGTCAAGCCGTAGGCGCCTCCGAATCCGGAGGTGCCCAGATTGACGATTTGCGACGCCGTCGATCGGCCCAGGTTGAGCGAGAGGTCGTTCCGGCCGGTGATCTTCCGGACCCGTCGCTCGGCGGCGGCCAGTCCCGGGACAAAGGAGGCATCCATCAGCCGATTGAAGTCCCCGGCGGACTCATTCCGGGTCCCGTCGTTCCACCGGTAGTCGTAGCTCTGGAGCTGGCCCAGGAAATCAAGCCGAAGCTTTGACTTGGGCATGGTGATCGGGAGAATCTGGGCCTGAAGGGGCGCCCCAATGGCCAATGTGCCGGTGGCGCAAATGAGCCAGGCGATGAGACTTCGCTTCCGCATCAAGGAAACTTGGCCGACGAGGGCCGGGGACGGTAGGGGGTCCGCCGGCCTCCGGTCGGACCCGGCGGGATCGGGTGGACTAGTCTCGGGTCAGCAACTGCTCGAAGAACGCCCCAATCTTGTTTGCCCTGTCGACAAAATGAAGTTCCAAGATCCAGTGTCTCTTGTCGCCATTCGTGTCGAGTTGAAGGATATCGCTGTGATTATCCGGGTGGACGTCCAAACAGAGATCGTTCGGGTCGTTGGGCTGCTCGTGCGGAAACTTGCCGATGATGTGTCCTGCGATGGCGTTGCCAAATTCGTAGCCATAACGCTTCGCAAGATCAGTGGCGTAGCTGAAGAATTCTGCGCCGGTGAGCGCCTCTTGGCGAGCATACCAGGCATTGCCTTCGTGCCACGCGGATTCGACATCGTTCTTGATCTTGTTCCTTTGGGCGTCGTTGCCCAGCACATATGTCCTTCCAAGGTCAGCCTCCCAACCGTCAAAGACTGGGTGGAAATCGAAGAACAGAATATCTCCGTCACGGATGGCAAGGTCTGGCGGGTCGGCGAGGTAGGGTTGCACGGTATTGATGCCGGTCCTGACAATTTTCTTGCCCCAATGGCTGGTTGCGCCAAATTCGTCTTTGGCAATACGCTGAATCTCATCGCACAGCTGCAGTTCCGTTTTCCCTGGGGTAATCAGACCACCTTGCTCTACCGCCTTGAACAGCTCTTTGGCTTTGTGCTCTGCCAAGAGCAGCATATCTCTTGCGTTGTTCATGCCCAGTGTGGTCTCGGTTGAAGGAGTCTCGCATTGATCTCCATTATACCCGGAGTTGGTCCCGGTGTTCGAAGCCTGGAATCCCTGACCGGAGGGGTGGGGAGCGGTCCCCCGATCCGGATCGAGTGAATTTGGCTATCTTCCGGCCATCGCTCGGGTGGTGAAACCGGTAGACACAAGGGACTTAAAATCCCTCGGGGGCAACCCCATGCGGGTTCGAGTCCCGCCCCGAGCACATAAGAGTCACCCCGCTAAGTTGTCCCACCGCTGGGCCTGGTGCATTCCTTGCGCCGACGTCTGATTTGGTGTCAGACCCGCCAATCGGTGCCGGTGGCATCACCGATCGACTTCCGACCGTACTATACTCCTGTGCCTGACCCAAAATCGGTCGGCGTGACCCAAAGGGCTTTGGGGGTTTTGCCCCGAGCTCTCACCTCATACCAAGGCCGGGCGCATGGATCTCGCGACAGGGCTTGCCGCTCACCGTCAGGCACTCACTGGCTTCCAGGCCGCCGCGGCCAAGGTTCCCGAGGCTCGGTGGAACGATCCTTCAGCCAGGGACAAATGGTCTCCCGGCCAAGTGGCCGAACACCTTCGCCTGACCTATGCCATGGTCGGCGGCGAGCTCGACGGCAAGGTGGGGCTGGCGGTTCGAAGTCCGTGGTGGATGCGCCCGATTCTCCGGTTTAGCTTCCTTCGGAAAATCCTGGCGACCGGTGCCGTGCCCCCCGGGGCGAAAGCACCTCGCGAACTTCGCCCCGGAGTTGGCCCGTACCCCCGGACTCAAACCCTCGCCGCCTTGGGCGTAGCGGCCGCCGAGTTTGAAGCAGCTCTGGCCCGGCGGTGGGATGACTCCTCCGCTCGAGCGACCCATCACGTATTCGGAACCCTCACACCAGCCCAGATCCTTCGGTTCAGCACCGTTCATCTCGATCACCACGCTCGTCAGCTGCCCCGGTCGAATGCCTAACGACGGACCGGTTCAATCGCAGGATCCGTGGGGTGCCTCGCCCGATCCGGAGCAAGAACACTTTCTCGCCGGGCCAAGGTCCCGCCGGTCGGAGCTGGCTCGGGTTATCCGGATCGCCGCAGAGTTCATCCGCGGATTTCGCGCCCTCCATTTCGTTGGGCCGTGCGTCACGGTGTTCGGATCGGCCCGTTTTCCGATTGATCACGCCTACTACGAGTTGGGCCGCGCCGTCGGCGCCCGGATTGCCGGGCTCGGCCTGACAACCATGACCGGGGGCGGGCCGGGGCTGATGGAAGCCGCCAACCGCGGCGCTAAGGAAGCCGGCGGGGCCTCGATCGGCTGCAATATCGAATTGCCAAAGGAGCAGCAGCCGAACCCGTACCTCGACCGGTTCGTCACCTTCCGCTACTTCTTCGTCCGAAAGGTCATGCTGGTCAAGTACAGCTACGGGCTGGTCGTTCTGCCGGGCGGATTCGGCACCATGGACGAGCTGTTTGAAGTGCTAACCCTGGTTCAGACCAAAAAGATCTCGGCGTTCCCGGTGGTGCTCATGGGGCGGGACTATTGGCAACCGCTGGTGACCTTTCTCGAGTCCACCATGGTGGCCCGGCAGACCATCGACTCCCAGGACCTCAAGACATTCACCCTCACCGACTCGGTCGACGAAATGGCCTCGCTTCTCGGCCAAGCGGTCACTGCCAACGCGGCGACGTGGTCGGGTGGGCCGCGCCGGCAGAGGGCGCTTGGCGAGCGTTAACCTGGGCGATAGGTTTTGACGATGACTCCTCAACTTCAGCCGCTGATCAACCCCGGTACGGTCAGCTTGACCGACGCCGATGCCCTCCCGCCGGATGGTCTGGCCAAGGGCAAGGATGCCGACAAGGTCCTTGCCGATGTCCGCCGCCGGATTGAAACCCTCCAGCTCGCCCTCGGCGCCGAAGGGCGCCGGGCCCTTCTCGTGGTGCTCCAAGGTCGCGATACCTCGGGCAAGGACGGGGTCATCAAGAGCGTGTTCGGCGACTTGAATCCGATGTATTGCCAAGTCAGTTCGTTCAAGCGACCCACGCCATTGGAACTCCGTCATGATTTTCTCTGGCGGGCCCATCAGGTGGTCCCGCCGGCTGGGATGATCGGCATTTTCAATCGGTCACACTACGAAGACCTGTTGGTGGTCCGGGTCCATGACCTCGTGCCGGAAGCCCTCTGGCGCAAGCGCTATCAGCATATCAATGACTTCGAACGGATGCTCTCCGATCATGGAGTCACGATTCTCAAATTCGCGCTCCACATCTCGAAGGAAGAACAGCGGCAACGGCTCGAGGACCGCTTGGCGGACGACGAGAAGAACTGGAAGTTCGAAGCCGGCGACTTGAAGGAGCGGGGTTTCTGG
>JAYVJS010000426.1:0-15403 GCA_043769075.1 Gemmatimonadota bacterium
CCGAGCCGGGCGAGTTCGGGTCATCGGCGTGGATACCCCTTCCTAGCCCGCTCCTCGATCGACTACGGGTGCGGAACGATCGGCAAGCGCAGTTCGTTCGAGCTTCTCCGCCTCCAGCAATCGCGTTTTCCTGGTTATGTGACACCCGCCGGCCCATCGTATCTTGGTCCGCCGATCGCCCGCAATACGGGCGGCGGCGGGGCGGTTCAAATACGGCGCCGCCTCGGAGCGCTTAGATTCGTCACCACGGCTCACCGGAGGGGATCATGGCAGCGCGGATCGTTCGACACCTACCTGGCACCGGCAGCGTCTCCATGGCAAAGGTCCGCCACGCGGTCAAAACCGTGAAGGTCAACCCGCCGACGCGCAAAGCTTCGGCCAAGAAGCTTGTCGTCACGAGAGCCAAAACGGCCAGCGGGCGCAAGCTGATTGGGTTCCGCGGATTCTGTCTTCGTCAACTGTCCGTTTGACCGAGACTACTTGCCGCTCTTCGAGTCCATCATCTTCACGATATGCCATTCACGACCTGTCGCGGGTTCAGCTGAGCCAGCCGGGGGGCCGTCCTCGATTCGACATGCCGTTCGAACTCGGGCTCGATCTCGGTGCCCGGGTCTTCGGTGCGGGCCGACTCGCCCGAAAAGAGTGCCTGATTCTCGAAGGTGAGCCATACTCGTTCCAGAAATCGCTCTCCGACATTGCAGGCCAAGACATCATCCCGCACGGAGACTCGCCCGACCGGGTGTTGGCGGCCGTTCGGAACTGGCTGCAGGGCACGTCTGGTCGTAGGACGGTTCCCGGGACGAACCGCATTCGCGAGCGGTTCACCGCGTTCGCGGATGACCTTCCGGAACTGGCGAACGCTGCTGACATCAACAAGAACCAACTCACCTTTCTCGACTACGCCCACTTGGTCGAAGGTTGGCTCGCTCACTCCGGAATGCACTCTCGTAGCGCGAAGCAGAGGATTGGGTCATGATGGGAAATCCAACGACAACAGGCAACCGATTCGAGATCGTGTTCAACGAACTCGACCGTCTCCAGTCTCTCGCCGATCGCGAAACCGGCGTACGAGTTACCCTGCCCGATCCGGGCCTGGTCGAACTCCGGGAGATCGACGAGCTCCGTCGCATGGCCATGGAACTCGCGATGCCGCGGCCGACTTCTTGTACCGGCACTTGCGCCGGCCCGCAATTGACCTCAATAGCTGGGGGGGTCATTCGTTTCTGGCGGTCGTCAGATCTCCAACTCGCTTCGGACGAAGGGGCGGATCACTTGAGGAGGCGCGTTCACCCGGCATTGAAGTCCGTTTGGAACGACGCCATTCTCGTCAAGATCTCATCGAACGCCGGAGGAACCCCGAGAAACATTTCGCCTTGCATGGCGGCATAGTCCCGACGCTATGCGTCGATTTGCTCGGGTTGCGGGCCCATCTGAATCGTCCCGCGTTTCAGGTGTCGTAGTTCACCCAACCGCGCCTGAAATACACCTTGCGATGGGCGGCGACCTGCTCGAACAGCGTCATGTCGGCGGCGGCCCTGGCGGCGACTCCGGATTCAATCAATCGCCAGACGTCGTAGTAGTGGCGCGCCAGTCGCGGCTGGCGGATCTTGTCCTGCGGCCGGAGGTTTTCTTCGTGCAACAGCATGACCTTCTCCCAGAACGTGCGCTCGGGGAGCAAGGCACGAACTGTGAGATCGCGCGAATCGAACAGGGTGGGAAATTGCTCCGCCACGAAGGAGGTGACTTGCCGAAGTCCTGCCGGCCAGGGGTCGGAGCGCGCTCCGAACTCAAGCTTGATCACCGGCCTCACATATCCGAGAGCGGCAGTCGTGGAGACGCACGGATATGCGAACAGCCACGTCTGGCCGTCCGGGTCGTCATCGTCAGTCTTCAGGGTCCAAACCTCCCCGGCCGACAGGATTTCGGTCAGTCGCGCGTTCAGTGCCGGTGCGATCTGCTCGGCAATCACGTTGCGGCAGGCCTCCTTGAGCCGCTGCAGCCGTCGCTGCTGTTCCGATCGACTGGTGGCCGCTTCGGGGCCCTGGTCGCCACCAAAGCCAAGAGCATCACGGTCAATCGTCAGGTCAATGTCTTCGGAGAATCGGTCAATCAAGCCCCACGCTTTTGAGAGCGACGTGCCGCCCTTGAACGTGAGGTGCGCTCCGTGGTCCGGCATGTCGAACAGTTCCCGGAGCATGAGGCAGGCCCAGAAATCCTTTTCCACGCTTCCGGGCGACAGTCCGCGCTCGGTCCCGGTCTGCCCGAAGGCCCGAGCGCGATCCGCGGGCGGGAGCAACAGAAACCGGTCCACTTAGGGTTGGGACCCAGTGGCGACCTGGCGCATCAGCTCACCAATCCACAATGGAGCGAGCGGGATGTCCTTGAGCAGTTGGACGCGCTCTTCGGGGCCGATCCGCTTCCGCAGCTTCTCGATGACGGTCCGGTCCACATGGCGCTGGCCGAGGTGCCGCAACGCCTGGATCACCAGGCCGCTGATCCGACCGGCCGTGGCCATGTTCCGCGGGGTCGTTCGACGAAGTACGATCTGCTGTTTACCGCTTCGCACTTGCCGCGGGGTTCCATCGGTCAGATAGACGATCCGGAGCGGCACTTGATCGGAGAGCCCGAGCAGGTTTGCGGCATACGCTCCCGAAGGCTGAAGCTTGAGGTGATGCTTTCCGGCCAGGGCGGTCGCGATCTGGTCCGGGGCTGGGCTGAGCTCTCCCAGGAGTGGATGCGTTTCCGGAATTTGATAGAGGCCGCGTGCCGGCTGCTTGAGCGCGCCGGCTTTGAGATGCCGGGAGAGGGCCGAAGCAACGGCGGTGCGCGACCCCAACGGGGCCAGGTCTCTCGGCGTGAAGATGGTGCCCGGCTTCATCCGGCGGATGCGCTGGAGAATGAGGCTATCGATCGATCCGTGGTGTTTGGTCATATGATTTGCCACAAAAATAGGCTGATTTTGTGGCAAAAGCTAGCGCTACTTTGCTGATGCGACTTGGAAAGTATGAGGGATCATCCGTCGTTTCATGCCTGGCTTCAGCTCCGGTGCCGGGCCAACCGCTGCCCCGATCTCGGGGCTCGGCACTCAGCACTCGGCATCGATCACGAACGAGTCCTGACCCCGCGACTACGCGCCTTTCGGCAAGGCACCAGGGTCCAACCACTCGACCTCAACGTGGGTTGGGTGCAGCCGTTCGAAGTCCCGATCGGTTGTGAGCAGGACCGAGGCGGTCTCGGCCGCCGATGCCGCAATCCACATGTCATTCTGCTGAATCGGCTGCCCAGTGGCCTCAAGAAACGCGGCGATTGCCCCATAGCGCTCGACGATTTTCCCCTGGCCGACCTGAACGATCACCAGATTCCTCATCGCGGTCAGGAGACGGTGGCTCTTTTCGGACCCCCAGCCCCGTTTTGCCGCGATGCCGAGCGATTCGCCAACGCTGATGATCGCCCTGCGGCTCCGCCTCGCGCGAGGTACACGATGATATTCGTATCCAGCATGACGAGACGACCTGCTGGAGTCATGAGAGGCCCTCGAGAAGCTCCCCGATCTCCTCGTCCGTTTCATTGCCGGGCCATTGCCCCATCAGCGCGTTGACCCCTGATCGCGGACCTTGAGGTACCCGCAGCGCTCCCGGCGCGGGGGGTTCAAACAGGGGGACGGGCTCCACGGACCAGGTCGAGAAATCGGCCCCTGCCGCCACGATGTGCTCGGCGTCGACCCGAAGGATCTTGCCGGACGGGCGGAACACGGCCACGCCAGACACCGTGGTCTTCCGCCCGAACAGCGAGGCCATTTGGGTGGGATCCACCCCTTCGGCCACACCCCTGAGGGTCACGCCTGACTCCAACTTGATGGTGAACATCCGGTCACTGTGCCGGATCGCATCGAGCCAACCCGCGATTCTGACCCGTTGGTCGGGTGGGGTGTCGCGACCGAGCCGGCGGACGGTCTCGAGGGATTCCCTCGTGACGGTGATTGGGTGAGCACTGCGGTCGCCGTTCGTCATTTCGATGGCATCGATGTTCTGGTTGAGGACTCGGCCGAAGCTGGCGTACTGGTCAAGGAGCTGGTGGTCGAACCGGTCACTGTCACCGCGACCCTCGAAGGCATCGGCCAGGCTCTCGAGCACCAAGCCGATGGCGCCTCGGGTTGGATCAATCGCGTGAAACAGATCGTCCTGGGCGAACCGATCCGGGACCGCCTCGCCCAAGGGCAGTTCTTCCAATTCGAGAATCGTCGACCCCTCCGCGAACCCGACCACTTCGAAGTCAGCGGCTTGGGTCAGCCAGGCCGGGGCGGTGCCCCGGGCGCGACTTCGACCCTCGACCGCCATGCGAACCACGCCGCGGGCCGCGTCCGAGAGGGCGTCGAGCAAGTCCCTCAGAAGCGCGCCACGAATTCGGGCACCCTTGGCTCCGGCCCCGACCAGCCGTACGGAGTATCTAATCATCTTGACCTCCCACTGAGTAACCGAAAACGCCATGAAAGGTACTATTTCAATGTAGTTGTTGGCTCAGTCGGCGATCGGGCGTCATGAATTTGCGTTTTCTCGGTTATGTGCCCACAGCGCGGTGTCATACCTTGTTCCGGCAGGGTCCGAAACGCTTGCTGCCAAGGCCACGGCGCCAGGCGGCATGTCGTTCTGAGACAACGACTTGGTCGCGGTCGTTCGCCGCCGGCCGGAATTCGGGCTGTTGAGTTTCCAGGGTTCGACGATATCTTGATGGCACACACGTACTTGCCGAACTGAGTTCCGAAAGGGGCCAGGCGGCAGATCCCGCGGCCACCGGACATCCGGTGGCCGCGGTTGTTTAGGGGCGTACGATGCAATTCTGTTATGTCGATGAAGCCGGTTGTACCGGCGTACTGCCTCCGGCGTCCTCCGACATCCAGCCGGTGCTCGTCGTCGCGGGGGTCGTCGTGCCGCAGGAAAACCTTGCCGAGTTGACGAGGGAATTCATCCACCTCAAACGCGAATTCTTTCCCGCAATCCGTCCGCGGGGGTCTAGCCACCTCGACTGGATCGTGGTCGAGGTCAAGGGATCCGAGTTGCGGCGGCAGGTCGCCGGGTCGTCGCGGAACCGGCGCCGACACGCCATCGGTTTTCTCGACAAAACGGTCGCCCTCCTCGAACGGCACTACTGCCGGCTCAAAGGCAGAGTTTGGGTCAAGGGCATTGCGGCGCCCTTCAACGGAAGGTCGGTCTACACCTCGTCAATTCAGTACATCCACGAATGGTTCAACGCCTGGCTCGAATTCCGCGACGATCGGGGTGTCGTGATCTGTGATAGCCGGAACAAGGCGCTCAACACGGTCGTATCCCATTCGATCTTCCGCTCCCGCGGCGGCAAGAACAAGATCGGCCGGCCCGACGCATGGGAGACCTTGCAAACAATCCGGTCCGCCCCGGTCCCCGCCCCAACCCGGCGGAGGTAAACCGCCATCCGCCAGTCGACGATTTCCCGAATCAAATCCTGGGCAGCCTCCCGTTCAGCGCCCCGGAGCTCGAACCGACTCGCCAACCGACCGTCCTGGTAGGTGGAGAACCCGGTGCCCCCAGTCCCCCGCCCCTCGGTCCACGCGTCGATCGGATGCTTCTCCAAGAGCGCCCGCAGCGCCGCCGGGTCGTTCAGCGCGTCGCCCAGCTCGGTTCGGACCAATCCGTAGCGCCGAGCCACAATCCCCACTCGTTCCACCGAGCGTTCGATCGTTACCACTCCCGGCAACCCGTCCTCGGCCAGCATCGCCAACAAGACGACCAGCTTGACTCGGCACTCGGCGCTCGGCACTCGGCACTCGGCAAGGTCCACACATCGCCGGCTGCGTGGCGTGCTTCGGTTTCCAGCCAGGTCCGATCCGCCAATTTGGGATCGCAGTGGTCGTGGAACGCCTCCTTGGCCGAGTGGCGAGTCCAGTGGGGCCGGAGCGGGTCCTGACCACCGCAATTCCGGAGCAACGCCGCAGGACGTCGGTCGCTTCGGGTCAAAGAAGGGCTCAGCCACGGGGGCGTTACTGACAGCCAACGGAAGGGATGTCATTGGCGCCAAGGCATTTGACTGCAGTTACTTACGGCCGCGAAACGGGCTGATTCTCGGCCCCACCGTCGAACGCATTCCGACTACTTGACGGCGGAACGAATCGTGCGTATCGTTTCCTCCGTTATCATCCCTCGTCGGCCAGGTGTGCGGCGAGCATTAATTCCCCAGGGAGCTTAGCGGCTCCCTGTTTTTTTTCCTGGCGCCGGGGTTCCGGGCGCATATTCCGGGAGGTTCGCCCGTGGCAATGCGAGTGAAGATCTTCATCGACTTCTGGAATTTTCAGCTTGCCTGGAACTCCTACCACGAACGGCATGGGGCAACCGGCACGGTGAGGATACCGTGGCATCCGCGGCTCTATGAGGTGCTCGTTGATGCAATCGACCCCGGCAGCTTGTACGCCGGGACTCATGTATTTGCTTCCTTTGACCCTTCAAGCAAGAAGGACCTCCAGCTTCGCAAGTTCCTGAACGTGATGGACAGTTTCCCCGGTTATGACGTCGTGATCAAGGAACGCAAGCCACTCAATCCGCTCCGCTGCCCCAACGAGGGCTGCCGGCTACTCGTTACTCATTGTCCTCATTGCAACCAGGAAATCCGACGCACCGTCGAGAAAGGCGTTGACACCGCCCTCGTCACCGAGCTCATTCGTCTTGGAATTGACAACCACTACGACCGAGCGGTTCTGATCGCCGGAGACGCCGACCACATTCCCGCGGTGGAGTTCCTGGGAACGAGGATGAAACAGGTGACCCATGCCTGGTTTCGTGGCCATTCGAACGAACTGCGCAACGCTTCCTGGAACCATGTTCTGTTCGATGACCTCATGGCCCGATTGATTTGACCGCCGCTGGAGAACTTACCCGACCGTCCGGATCTCTTGAGCCGAATCCGGTCGGCCAAGGCTGAGGCCAGCCGGGCGACCGCCGAGTGCCGCGTGCCGCGTGCCGCGTGCCGAGTGCCGAGTCCGAAGCTCCCCTGCCCGCTCGTTTCGTAGACCCGAAGTTCGACCTGGCCGCGGAGGTCGGTCAGCCGTTCCAAGGCATTCGGGTCGCTGGCGCCCAGGTAGTCTCCCGTCAGCACCCGAACTCGACCACCTCGATCGAGGATCTCCTTGAGATGGGGCTCGAGCAGGGCCACGCCGCCGGGGAGAACGAACGCCACCGCGATATCGACGGCGAGTGCCGAGCGCCGAGTGCCGAGTGCCGAGATGGCAGCAACGGGTCGTCGGTCCCGCCGGCAATCAGGGCGCGGCCATGCGGCAGCCCCGGTTCGATCGAGCTCAGCGCTGAATCCGCCTGATAGTCGCCGCGGCCGGGAATGACCTGACGGATCCCGCCGCGCGGGTGGGTCA
This sequence comes from Gemmatimonadota bacterium, assembly GCA_043769075.1. GTDB lineage: Bacteria > Gemmatimonadota > Gemmatimonadetes > Gemmatimonadales > GWC2-71-9 > SHZU01. The sequence goes on from JAYVJS010000426.1 coordinate 7,394, forward strand.
CGTCACCGGCGTAGCGGGGAATCAGGTGAACGTGGAGATGCCAGATCGTCTGGCCGGCGGCGACGCCGACGTTGAAGCCGATGTTGTAGCCGTCCGGTCGGTGGTCCTGCTCGATGATTTGCTTGGCCTGCTCGATCGCGAGCGTGAGGGCGGCCCGTTCGTCCGGGGTGGCGGAGAACCAATCGGTGGTATGACGCCGAGGCACGAGGAGGGCATGGCCAGGCGAGACCGGGAAGGCGTCCCAGAGGCCCACCACCAAGTCCTCGGCGAGGAACACCCGCTCGGGCGGCAGGTTGCAGAAGGGGCATCCGGCCTCGGTCATCGAGTGACCCGGTCGCTCGGATGGGGCCGGATGTCCATCACGCCATCGAGGCCGGCGTCGACGCACTCCGCGCACCGCCAGGTAGTCATTCGGCGGCGGGCCAGTCGGACGGACTGGCAGACCGGGCACCGGTGCTCGAAGCGGTACCCAAGTGGCCGGGGAGGTCGCGGGCGGGTTCCTGCCACCCGGGTGCGAACCACCGGATCGAATCCAACGGCGGCAACCAGGCTGGCCCATTCGGCGCCGTGGGGCCGGACGGTTCGGCCGTGAAGGACGAAGGCGGCAACGTGGGCGGCCTCGTGGCAGAGGACCGCGTCGAATGACGAGGCGAGGTCGGGGCGGAGGGTGATCAGGCCCTGGGCTGGACGACAGCGGCCGAGTGACCGGTGGAGGCGAGCGCTGAGCGTGATGGTGACGGCGGACTCCAGCCCGGACAGGCCCCATCGCTTGGACCACCGGCGGAGGAGCCGGCGGGAGTGGGCGGCGAGGTCGGGGGGTGGCTTAGGCACCGGTCGACTGCTGCTCGGTGAGAAACCGGACGAAGGCCTGGTCGCTGGGGGCCAGATTCATCGAGGACATTTCGGCAATCGTGGCCCAGGCCAGGGCCTGGTGCTCGAGGCAGGTTGGGGTTCCGGTGATGACGGTTTCGTGGAACTCGATTTCGAAGACCGAACCCGGGTCGTGGATCGAGAAGAGTTGGCGGCCGACCGCGGTGACCTCGACGCCCAGCTCCTCGTGGAGCTCGCGGTGGGCGCCTTGGAGGACGGTTTCGCCGGGTTCGAGCTTGCCGCCGGGGAATTCCCAGAGGCCACCGTGGCGTTTGTGGGCCGGGCGCTGGCAGACAAGGTGCCGGCCGGCTCGTTCAATCACGGCGGCCACCACACGGATCCTAGTGGTCTGAGAAAACACCCGTTCGATCGTCAACCCGCCTCCATGTGCCTCCGGAAAAGGTACCGCAATCGCACCTTTCGGGGGTAGCGAAGGTCCATGGCCGCTCGCGCTGCCAACCTGGCCGCAGCTACCTTTCCCAGGGTTCCGTTGGCCAGCGTCGAACCGCGCGGTGCCTGCGTCCTGATATTCGCCGGTGGGCACCTCCGGGGGGCCGCGGCGCTGATCTGCCAGGGAGGCTCTGTACAGATGGCACCTGCATCAATCGGCATCGCTACGTACGCCGTCCGCATTCGAGCCAAACGAAGAGCCGGCGAATACGAACCACTGGGGGCCGTCGGCGACCAAGCACTATCCATTCGCCACTTGGTGTCAGAGTTCCTCGAGACGGTCAAGGCCTCCGACACCGTCGACGACGAGGCCAAGGTCGTCCTCAGGGCAACCCGAGTTGAGACGGACCAGGACTCTTGCTGGGGCCTCTTACGGTCAGGGGATTTTGGATTTGCCGCCGAAGGAATCAACATTAAGACACGGGCGCAATCATATCGACGAGACCCCGACGACGCGGAGACGATCCCCTTCTACTTTCGATGCTATTTACCATCCGAGAGCGACATCGGGCTCTTACTGATTCAGAGGCATGGACCGCGCGGCGTCTTTTCTGCTTTTACGAGGCAATTGAGGGACTACATCGCGAAGTGGCTCCCGGAGCACGTACTCGTCATCAACCGTTTGGTCCCTTCGGAAGTAATCAAGGATTTGATGGAGGGCGACATCCGGGCAATTCAGGTGATCGCTCACGTGCTGCCGAAAGACTTCGCCAACAAACTGCGCTTTTTGGGTAATGAGAATGAGGTGGGGACGTATATCATTGAAGCCAAGGCAAAGCGCAACCGATTTCTGCAAGTTCCCGGATGGCTGAAGAAACTAAGGGAGGGACGCGTGACCGTCGTCGAACTCCCGAGCGAGCTTGTGGGATCCGACGCGAGGGTCCGGCTACGGGTTACCTATGAAGGAACAACACGGACAATTGACATGAGTAGGCCTGAGGACATTGCCCCCTATATCGATGCGACCTCAGACCTGGAAATTGTCGGCGGCCACCCTGTCTTCACCAGCGTGGACGCGTATTGCAATGGGCTACTCGAGCAGCTCCTAAAGCAACTGGGGAAGCGAAGCTAAACGCATGCTCGACAAGATCGATGTCCGGGACATTATAACCGACCACTATCGAACGCTAGTCGACGACGCGACAAAGAAACGGGCGAAGTTGGATTACGTCCTTTTCCTGGGCCTACCTCTGGCGGCAGCGATGGCCTCTGTCTATGGCAGCGTTGTCCTTACCGACACCGCCGTAAACGTGCTCATTACAGCTCTTTCGATCCTTGCCGGCCTCCTTCTGAACGTCTTGGTTCTGATTCACACCGTCTCGCAGCGATTTACCGTTCCGACAGGCCCTTCCGACGGAAAGCGGTTCCTGCAAGAAATCTACGCGAACATCGCGTATTGCATCTTCGTCTCCATCGCCTCAATGGCCCCACTCCTCGGGCAAGTACTCCTTTGCCCTACGAGCGGCGGGTGCGGCGCCAAGGATTGGACAAGCCCCACTGCCTTGTTCCTCACCAGTCACCTGTTTCTCACGCTACTGATGGTGCTGAAGCGGCTACACATCTTGCTCAAGCTCGATATGAATGGGCGGCCTCCTGTAGCGGGCGGGTAAGCCTCTCGACCCGGCGGCTGATTTGAACGGGAACCCCTCGATGAAGGCAGGCTAACAATGACGAGCGCTGTGCCAGAGTGGGTTCGGCCCTGCCGTAAGCTGCTTCGAGCGGTGGCGGAGTTGCACGTCCGAGGATATCAACGGCTCAGGATTGTCCCATACATTTACGATCTGGGCACATGGCGTTGCCCGATTCTGCCCGCGATGTATGTAAGCCGCACCCACGGTGCTCGATGGATCGAGAACCCGCCCGATGAAATGATGGCGTGGTATTCAAGCGCTTCCGAGCGCGAATATTGGGATTGGCGAGACGAGCACCATTGTTCGCCGGCGAAACTCGCTGATGTTTTTCTAGACCGTTTCCCGCACATCGCGGCGCTTGGGTACGCGCAGGATTGGCTCTATGCCGGCTGGTACCAACACATGCTTCATCTTACATACCCAGATTCTCTACCGATCAGCTGGGACGAGCAGCAAACAGATTTGAATTTCAGGACCTGCCTCGGCCTGTACCGAGGAACTGGGAGCATTCCGCTCCCCCCACCTGGCTACTCAACGCTGGACTAGCCGTCCAGGACCACCTATTCAGTCTCGAACCCGTGGCTAGTGAACTTCAGCGTCCGGCTGTTCTCCGAAACCGTCCGCACGACCTGGTCCGTGGCTCCGCCAGGAAGCCTTACCTCGATCTCGAGCGTAACCGCGACCTCCGCCCCCACCTGCCCGGCCAAGTGGGCAATCACCTCGTCCGCAATCCGGCTGGCGTCGCGCCCGACCCGCGCGGGGTCGAGGCGCACCGTGCCGTAAAACCGGCGTAGTTTGCGTTCGGCTACTGGCTGCGGTGGCACCGGTGGATGCGGTGGTGGCACCGGGTCGTCGTCAGGACGAGGCGGAGGTGTCGGGCGCTCGGCATCCATCTGGCGCAATGCCAGCTCCGGCTTCACCAAAAGCCCTGGGTTATCGGCCGAAATCGACACCACCTGTCCACCGCGCAGTCCTCGGTACCGATTGCCGCCCTCGTCATGGCTCTCCGCGTACGCGAACGTGTCCGATTGCCAGGTCAGGAGCGCAACGCCGTCGCGGATTGCCTCCACCAGCACCTCGGGCCCGGCGAGCCGCGGCAGGTAGAGGTAGCGCGCAAAGTCGTCAACGAGCTGCTTCACTGGAACGTGATGGCCGCGCCAGAGTGGCACCCGATCGAGCTCCTTGCGCAGAACCGTTGAGCCGAGCGCGGTCACCAGCGATTCGTCGCTCCGCATTCTCTTGCTCGCCCGCACGGCCAGCGCGTCACTGCCCGAGAGTCGGATTGCCTGCCACCCGATGGGCGCCTGCGGGTTCGCCTGTTCCGGCACCAACAACCACTGATAGGCTTCGGGCAGCCGCGCCGTCACGGCGCCTTCCGCGGCCTGCCTCTGCGTCTCCGCCTGCCGCACCTGATGCGGATCGAGATTCAGCCCCACCTCCTCCGCCAGGATCGATTCCCAAGCCAGGAACTTCCGCACCGCCTCATCAAGGTCTTGCAACCGCACCTTGTCGGCCGCTAAAAAAACCAGTGTGTTCCGGTACAGACGCGGGGTATTGCCGCGTGACTCGAGAATGGTCCGCGCTGCGGTCTCAGCCGCGCTGCTAGGCTCCTTGCTGTACGAATGCTCCGAGGGTAGCACGACGAGCCGCGCGTCGAGGTCGTCCGGTACGTCCGCGCCGGTGCGCGGCAGCGGGTGGATGCGCGAGAAGTCACCGGTTTTTCGCAGGTCCGCGCGTAGCCGTTCGTCCAGCTCCTCCGCCACTTTGTCAGGATCACGCTTGAGCTGTTCGGCCCGATCCTCCGCCAGCTTGGTGACCGTCGGCTGGGTAGCGTACCAGAAGCGCGGACCATCCTGATAGAGATAGGTCGCCGCTCCGGCGAGCCGGCGCAGCGCGTCGCCAAACACCGCCGGCGCTTCGCCCGGCATCACGCAGCCAAGCTTGACGCGCCGGTCTTCGAGCCCCCGGTGCGCCGCCGCTGCCGTAGGCGCCGACCCCAGGTAGATGGTACGCGCCACCCTCCGCGTCGCGTGCATCTTGCCAAGATTCGGCTGCTCGGCATCGATCTTGAGCGGCAGCGAGTTGGGCCCATCCACGTCCTTCTCGATAATGGGTGCCCAGTTGTCCGAGAGGTAGCGGGTCAGCTCGGACTGCACCCGTGCATCGTCGATGGGAATCGTCGACGGCAGGATCAACGGGTTGCGATCGCCCTTCTCCCATAGGCTATGGATCACCGCGGCCATGAGGCGTAGTACCCCACGCGTGCGCTGGAACTTCACCAACGTGGACCAGTCGGTGTACAGCCGGTCGAAGATCTCCGGGTGGATCGGGTAGGCGGCCTGAATGCGCTTCTCGTAGTCGCCTCCTCGGCACTCGGGCGGGAATTCGGCGCTCTGCGAGTGATAGAGGTCGGCGAAGGCGCGCGCGGTCACGTCGCGCTGCTTGAAGGCATCGGACCCTGCGAGCGGTTCGAACAGCCGCCGCCGCACGATCTCGAAGCCCTCTTCGGCAGTCGCCGGCCGCCACGAGGATTCCACGCGCCCCACCACGTTGCGCAACCGGTCGAGCGCCTCACGCCCCCGGATCCCGCCCACTTCGACGTCATCCGTCTGTGTGTGCGGAGAGCCCGACGTATCCGAGGCGGGCAAGGAGATAACCAGCATGCAATTGCCCGCGAGCTTGGCCGACTCGGTAAGCGCCTGGGCGAAGGTGAACTGGGTCTCGAAGCCGCCGGCCGGTAGGTCGCTCTGGTCGTGGAGCTGGCGGGCGTACGCGACCCATTCATCGATGAGGATCAGACACGGCCCGTATTCCTTGAACAGCTCGCGCAGCACGTCGCCCGGGTTGGTGGCCTTCTCGTCGTCGGCCTTAATGCGTGCGAACGCCTTCTTGCCACCGAGCTGCCAGGCCAGCTCGCCCCACAACGTGCGCACCACCGTGCCGTCCGGCTTCGTGATCGGATTGCCTGGCGAGATCTTGTTGCCCACCAGCACCACGCACTTCGCCCGGGGCAGGCCTTTCACACCGGCCTCGGCCAGCACCGCATCCACGCCCGCCAGCTCGCTCGCGTTCGCGCCGGAGAACAAGTGGTAGAGCGCCAGCATCGAGTGCGTCTTGCCTCCGCCGAAGTTGGTCTGGAGCTGCACCACCGGGTCGCCGCCCTTGCCCGAGATGCGCTGCACGCCGCCCACGAGCAGTCGCTTCAGGCTCTCGGTGAGGTAGGTGCGGCGGAAGAACTCCTGGGGCTTCTTGTACTCGTCCGACCCCTCGCCCAAGTGGACCTGCCAGAGATCGGCGGCGAACTCAGCCTGCTGGTAGCGCCCGCTCGCCACGTCGGCGTGGGGCGTGACGATCTCGCGCCAGGGCTTGAGCGTGCCGGTCGCCGACGCCTCGATCAGCGAGCCGCCGGCCTTGCGCTTCTCGCCGCGCACCTGCTCGTCATAGGTGAGCCGACGCAGCTCCATCTTCATCTTGCCGACTTCGTCGGCCTGCGGCGCTGCGATCGCCGTGAGGAGGCGGGCTATCGAGTCGAGGGCTCGGTCGGTGTCGTCGCTCGAGAACGGCTCCTGGTGGGCCCAGCGGTTCCGAACGTCGATGAGCTCGAGAACTAGGTTGCGGTCAGACCTGCCCAAGATCCCGCCGAACACGGCGCCCCACATCTTGTCCATCGTGGCCAGAAGGACCGCCACGTCCTGGAGCGGCTCGCTCTTTCCGACGATGAGGCTGCGCCCGGCGAGCGCGGCCTTCACTTCCATGGGCCAGTGGTCGCCGTGCTTGGCCTTCAGTTCGCGCTCCGCGAACGGACGCAGCCCGTCACGCAGCAGGTCCATCGTTTTGCCGACGCGCTCCTGATTGGTGATAGCCATCTTCTATTCCTCGGCCTCTCCGAACAGTCCACCCTGCCCGGTTCTGGGTTTACCGCCCTCGCGGGCGAGGCGGGCGATCTCGGGCCAGCTCTGAACGAGGCCATTGTAGGCGAGCGCCTCGGCCGCACGCTTCTTGCGCTCGCAGAGGGTGTAGAGCCGATAGGCCAGCTCGCGGGCGATCTCGGCCTTGGCGCCAAGCTTGGCGACGAGCTCGGCCGCCGCGCCTTCGCCGCCACTCGCGAGCACACGGATCAGTTGGTGGACGATCTCCCAGGCGGTCAGCCGCGGATCGATGGCCGGGTCCCAGTCGGCGGGCAGGTCCCCCGGCGCGAGCAGCCGCACCTTGCCGCGCTTCGATTCAAGGATGCCGGCCTCGACCATCCCGGCGACGCTGGTGTTCTTGGACTTGCTGAGCTGTTCGGCCACGCCGTACTCGCCCTCAGCGAAGCCCGATTGCTCGAACCAGGTGAGCGCCCAGCGGCTGTCGGCGTCGAAGTCGCCCTCCTGCTCAGCCAGCGCTTCGTCGAGGGTCTGGTTAATGAGCGTCAGCGCCTCGCGCACTTTGAGCGGCTTGCCCTCGGCGTCGAGCACCTTGGCGTAACGGGTGTAGACCGCCATGCCCGGGCCGATGGCCGCCTGTGCGAGGTCCACCGGCGCGATGTTTCCGCGCTGGAGATGGGCGAGCGCCTGCGGCAGCTCCGCCTTGAGCGCGGTGACGAACTCGCGGCGCGTGGCTATGGGCGGGGAGGCTGCGCGTGAGCGGCAGACGAGAACAATGCTGGACGCGAGGGCGTTGGCACCGCGTCCGATGTTGCGGGTCGCTAACTCGGATCTCATGGGCCATGTGCCACTGATCGTGAAACCCGCCTCTATTACTGCGGCGAGGAAAGTGTCCCAACCGGTATTCGTGGTGCCGTCAGCGCCGTCGCTCTCCGACTGTTTGAACGCATAGTAGATGGTGACTGGGAAGGCCGGGTGTGTTTGGCTGGCGAGGCGGTGCATTGCCTTCGTCATACCGCCGAGGAAAAAAGCCTCTGCCTTCTCCTTGCTGCCGTGGCGATAGGGAGTGGCGACGAGTTCCTCAGCCTTCGGCACGGCAAGCGTTGCGAACATGCCCGGAAAGATCGGCCGCAGCGACCGGCGCAGCCAGATATAGAAGTAGTCCGACAGGTCCGCGTAGCCGATGTTGTCGT
>JAYVJS010000427.1:0-6376 GCA_043769075.1 Gemmatimonadota bacterium
GAATATCTGGCTGGGCATCCCATACGGTCTCGAGCAGTTGGGGTCGGGTCTGGACTCGACCCTGGCGCTCAAGCAACGTAAGGAGGAGTTTGTACTCGGTCGCCGTCAGGAGCAACTCCTGGCCGTCGACCGTGACGCGATGGGCGGACCGGTCAACTGAGATCGAGCCGGCCACCAGTTGCGATCCGCTGGCCACCGACGGCGCGGCCAGTCGTCGGATGATCGCCGCCACCCGCAGGGTCAACTCGTTGGGCGAAAACGGCTTGGTCAAATAATCATCGGCCCCGAGCGAGAGGCCACGAATCCGGTCGGCCTCCTCCCGGCGGGCGGTCAGCATGATGACGCCGATATCGCGGGTGTGCTCCTGCTTCCTCAAGGCCTGGAGCACGTCGAGCCCCGAAAGCCCCGGCAACATCAAATCGAGCACCACAATGTCGGGTCGTTGCTCGGTGGCGGTCTTGAGCGCGTCGGCGCCGTTGGCGGCCGTCGACACCCGATACCCGGCCTTCGCCAAATGATATGCGACCAAGGCCGTAATGTCCGGCTCGTCGTCGACCACCAGAATCCGATGGGTCATGGGTTCGATCACTCCGTTGCTCCGCCTCGGCTCCGACTGCGGGCCAGCGCCGCGTGGCGCTCCCGTCGGTACTCGGCTTCGGTACTCAGGGTTTCCAAGATGGTTTTGACCAACCGCCCTTGGGGGCTTGGGTCTCGGGTCAAGCGATAGAGGACGAACGGGGCCACCGACGTATCCCGCACCAGTTCCGCCTTCTTGAGCACCGTCAGGTGCCGCGACACCGTCGGCTGCGGTAGCGCTAACACGGTCTGCAGATCCGATACGAACAATGGGGCCGCCGCGAGGCAGTTCAGGATCCGGAGCCGGGTCGGCTCGGCCACGGTGGCCAGCAGGGAGGCCGAGGGAGAGGGGTCAGTCATATTCGCCAAGACGAATATGACCATCTGGGGAGTTTGGGCAAGCGGCGTGACAGGCTTGTTACTGCCACCTATGTTCGTTCCTCATGTTCCTCGCCCTGACGCTGGTGACGGCCCTGGTTCGGCCGGCCGACTCGATCCTGCTTAGAGTGTTGACCATCAACGACTTCCACGGTGCGCTCGAACCCCGTGGGTATGGGTGGTCCAAGGGCCGGCCGATTGGCGGGATCGCGGCGCTCAAGGGCATGATGGACAGCCTGGCCCGGGATTGCCATTGCCCCTCGATCCGGCTCGATGCCGGCGACCAATTGCAGGGTACCTTGGCGTCGAACCTGGTGGCCGGGCGCTCCTCGGTCGAGGCGATGAACCTCCTCGGACTGACTGCGGCGGTCATCGGGAACCACGAACTCGATTGGGGGGTCGATACGTTGGCGGCCCGGGTCAAGGAGGCCACCTACCCCTGGCTCGGCGCCAACATCATCGACACCGTATCAGGGGTGAACCCGGCGTGGGCCCGGCCCTATGCCATCGTGATGGCCGGCCCCTATCGGATCGGGGTAATCGGCTACATCACCCCGGCCACCAAGACGATCGTGATGGACCGTCATGTGCGGGGCCTTCGGTTCCCTGAAGGGATCGGTGCGTTGGCCGGTGCCCTGGCCGAGGTCAAGGCGGCCCGGCCGGATTTCACGATGCTGGTAGCCCACGAAGGGGCCTTCTGCGATTCACTCGCCTGTACCGGAGAAATCATCGACCTGGCCAGGCAAACCGACTCGACGATGTTCGACCTGTTCGTCGGGGGGCACACCCATACTCTGATCAACACCACCGTGAACGGGATTCCGATCGTATCGGCCCGCTCGAGCGGCACCGCCGTTGGGATTGCCGATCTGATTCGGCGCCCCGACGGTACCCGGCGGTGGCAGGTCCGAGTCGAGTCGGTCTATGCCGACGCGGTCAGTCCGGATTCCGCCGGAATCGCGTTGGTCGAGCGATATCGGCCGCTGATCGACCGGCTGGCGAAGCAGGTGGTCGTCCGGCTTCGGGACAGCCTCCTCGTCCTCCGGGGAGAGTACCCGTTAGGCAATCTCATCGCCGACGCGCAGCGAGCGGCCGCACCGGCCGATGTCGGGCTGATGAACAACGGCGGGATCCGCCGGGCGCTCCTGCCCGGACCGATCACCTACTCCGACCTCTTCGAACTGCAGCCTTTCGGCAACAACATCGTCCGGGTCTCGATTCCGGGCCGCGAGCTGAAACGGGTCCTCGAACATTCGTTGCTCGACGGGGCCCCCAATGCCCACCTCTCCGGGCTCAAGGTCCGCTACGACCCGACCCGGCCCGCGGGCGACCAAGTCGTCGAGATCCGGAAGCTCGACGGGACCCGAATCAATCCTCGCCGCATGTATGTTTTGGCCGTGACCGATTTCTTGGCGGGTGGCGGTGGCGGTTACGCCATGCTCCGCCAGTACCGGCAGACCCGGACCGGCAAGACCGATCTTGAAGCGATGATCGCCTGGCTGCACCGCCAGCGGCAACCGATCCGGGCCCCGGCGGGGACTCGATGGAGAATGGTATCCCAATGACGATGCCTGTGTTCGTGAATGACCGGTGTATCACGGTGAGTTCGGGCGCCACCGCCGAAGCCGCGGCGATCCTGGCCGATCCCACTTGGGCCGGGCCGTTAGGCGACGGCCGGGCCCACCTGACCGACGGGAGAGGCATTCGGATCGACGGGTCGGCCCTGGTGAGTGCCGGCAGCATCCTTCGGGTCGTCAAGACGGCCCGCCGCCCGGCGGAAGCCCCCGATGCTGACGGGTGACCTGATCCGTCGGCTCCCGAAGGCCGAGCTCCACGTCCACCTCGATGCCGTCCTTCGGCCGTCCACCATGGTCGAGTTGGCCCGGGCCGCCAAGTTCGAGCTCCCGACCACGGATCCGGAAGCTCTCCGCCGGTTCATGATCGTGGCTGATGGCGCCTCTCTCGAGGACTATCTGACCCGGTTCGATCAGACCATTCCGCTACTCCAGACCCCGGAGGCCATTGAGCGAGTCGCCTACGAGTCGGTCGAGGACGCCGCTCAGGACAACGTCCGATACCTCGAGATGCGGTACTGCCCGCTGTTGTCGACCAAACGAGGGCTGTCGCTCCAAGAGGCCCTCGATGCCGAATGGCGGGGTCTCTCCCGGGGCGAACGCGACTTCGGCGTCGTCACCCGGATCATCAACTGCTCGCTTCGGCACTACGACCCCGCCGCCTCGGTCAAAGTGGCGGAGTTGTCGGTCGAGAATCGGAACCGCGGTGTGGTGGCATTCGACCTGGCCGGCGGCGAGGCGGGGCGGCCCCCAGCGGTACACCAGGCGGCGTTCGATCTGGCGCGGGATGGTCTGCTCGGCATTACGGTCCACGCCGGCGAGGCCGCGGGGCCGGAATCGATTCGGGAGGCATTGCTCTCCTGTCATGCCGACCGGATCGGCCACGGCACTCACCTCTATCGCGACCCCGTGCTGATGGAGTACGTTCGCGATCGGCAGATTCCGATCGAGATCAACCTCACCAGCAACGTCAAGACCGGGGCTGTGTCATCGCTCAAAGCTCACCCGGTGAGGACCTATCTCGAGGCGGGAATTCCAGTCACCCTCTGTTCCGACGGTTGGCTGATGGCGGGCGTGGCCCTTTCGGACGAGTATTGGATCGCCCACGAGGCGTTGGGCTTTACCCGCTCGGAGATCGACCAAATGATTCTGGCCGGGTTCGAAGCCGCATTTCTTCCCTGGCCCGACAAGCGGGCCCTGGTTGCCCGGATTCGCGATGAGTTGGAAGGGATCTGATGAACCTGCTCCTGCTCCAGACCGCCGCTCAGAAACTCGACCAGGCCCGCGCCGGCCTCGACCTGACACTGGCCGAGCGATCGATTGGCCTGCTCGGCATCGCGACCATGATCGGGATCGGCGTCCTCCTGAGCTACGACCGAAAGCGGATCAATTGGCGCCTCGTTGCCACCGGGCTCGGACTTCAGACGGTGTTCGGGTTGATCGTGTTGAAGACGACCGCCGGCCGGGCCGTGTTTGCGGCGGTGGGTGACGGCATTACCAAGTTGCTGACCTTCCAGGAACAAGGCGCCCGGTTCGTGTTCGGCAATCTGGTCCAGTCCGCGGTACCGGTTGGGGCGCCCGGCGCCGGCGGGGCCGTCGACACCTCGGCCGGCATGGTGGCCCAGACCGGTGCTTTTTTCGCGTTCAACGTGCTTCCGACCATCATCTTCTTCTCCGCGTTGATGTCGGTGCTCTACTATCTCGGCATCATGCAGAAGGTGGTCAAAGGGTTGGCGTTTCTGATGCAGCGGACGTTAGGCACCTCGGGAGCCGAGACCTTGTCGGCGTCCGGCAACATCTTTCTCGGCCAGACCGAAGCCCCGTTGTTGATCAAGCCGTTCGTGGCCACGATGACCCAATCCGAAATCCTCACGGTCATGGTCGGTGGATTCGCCACGGTGGCCGGCGGCGTGTTGGCCGCCTACGTCGGGATGCTCTCGGGCGTCTTTCCCGGGATTGCCGGCCACTTGCTTGCGGCCAGCGTGATGAACGCGCCAGCCGGCTTGGTCCTCGCCAAAATCATCATGCCGGAAACCAATGTGCCCGTGACCAAGGGCTCCCTCGAGCTCAAGGTCGACATCCAGGAAAAAAGCGTGATCGAGGCCGCCGCGAACGGAGCGGCCCAGGGCCTCGGCTTGGCACTCAACGTGGCCGCGATGCTGATGGCGTTCATCGCCTTGATGGCGTTGCTCAACGCGCTGCTTGGCTGGGGCGGTGGCTTAGTCGGCCTGCCCACCTTGAGTCTCCAGAGCATTTTCGGCGCCTTGCTTCGCCCGCTGGCCTGGGTCATGGGCGTGCCGTGGCACGATACGGCATACGTCGGGTCGCTGATCGGCCTCAAGACCACCCTCAACGAATTCGGGGCCTACGCCCAGTTCGCCAGTGATTTGAACGGGAATCTCGCCCTCTCTCCCCGAAGTTCGATCATTCTCACCTACGCGCTGTTAGGCTTTGCCAACTTCTCCTCGATTGCGATCCAGATCGCCGGCATCGGCGGCTTGGCACCCGAACGACGTCCCGAGATCGCCAAGTTCGGCCTCCGGGCCATGATCGCCGGCAACCTCGCGGCGTTCACGTCCGCCTCGCTCGCCGGGATGCTGTCGTGACCGGACCGATACCGGTGTCCCGCCGTTCGGTGGTCGCGGCCTTGGCGGCGTTGCCGATGGCAACCGGGTGGGGCCAGCGCCGGGACCGGTTGGTGATTGATGCGATGGGAGAGCTTCGGCCCGAGTACCCCGTCGCCCTGATTCGCGCGATGATCGCAAGCGGGATGGACGCCATCACTGTTACCCTCTGCGATCCGAAGCCGGAAGGGGCTGAGGCCTTTGCCCTAGCCGTGGACTCACTCCTCGAACACGACCGGTTCATCGCGGCCCATCCGGAGCTGCTCCTCAAAGCCACTCGCGCGGCCGATATCGACGAGGCGCGGCGGACTGGGCGGCTGGCGGTGTTCTACCTCTTTCAGAACACGACCCAGTTCGGGCCCGGGCTCGATCGGATCGACCTGTTCTCCCGGATCGGGCTTCGGAGCTGTCAGCTGACCTACAACACCAAGAACGCGGTCGGCGTCGGCTGTTGGGAAACGGGCGGCCTCACCCCGTTTGGGCGCGAATTGATTGCCAGGATGAACGCCCGCCGGATGTTGGTCGACCTCTCCCACGCCAACATGACGACGATGGCCGAAGCGATCGCGGCGTCGAGCGCACCGGTCATCATCTCGCACACGGCCTGCGAGGCTGTCCATTCCAATCGGCGCAATACCACCGACGACAATCTGAGACGTCTGGCGGGGCGGGGAGGGGTAGTCGGGGTCTGCCAAATGCGTCCGTTTCTGACGCCCAAGAAGTCCGACAACTTAAGCGCCTACTTCGACCACCTGGTGCACGCCGTCAAGGTGGCCGGCGTCGAACACGTGGCGATCGGAAGCGACCGGGACCACCGGGTCATTGAACTCACCCCGGAGTATCTAGCCGAGCTCAAGCGCGAGGAGGGAAGTCAGGTCGTGGACGATGAGTTACCCTACTTCATCGCCGAGCTGAATGGCCCCCGGCGGATGGAGGTGGTCTGGGATGGCCTGGTCAAACGGGGACTCAAGCCCCGGGAGGTCGAGCTGGTGATGGGCGGGAATGTCCTTCGGCTCTACCGCGAAGTGCTCGGTTAGCGGCCCATGACCACCCCACTACCCGGATCCGCCGACACCGTCCGTCACGCCGCCGACACGATCCGGACCCGGCTTGGCGGCCGAAAGCCCACGGTCGCGATCGTCCTCGGTTCGGGCCTCGGCGGACTGGCCGACCGCCTCGCCAATCCACTCCGGATTCCGTACCGCGAGATCCCTGGGTTCCACC
>JAYVJS010000428.1:0-11094 GCA_043769075.1 Gemmatimonadota bacterium
GTCGGCGCCCAATTGACTATACCCGTAGAGAATGGCCACCAGCACGGCCATCGGCAACGTCAAGGCGATGATGAACGGGATGCTCAGCAGCAGGACCTCGACGATGACCCGGGTCGGAAGGTCCTTGCCGACGAGGTCACCGAACCGCTTGGCGAGCTGATTGACTAACAACAGCCCGGTGCAGGCTCCGAGTGAGAAAAGGAAAGGGGCCGCCAAAGAGCGGATGATGTGGCTGCGAAGAAGACGCATACTTGAGTGGAAGTCTAATCGGCCCCGGGCCGGAACGCCCGTCCTTTCGCTCCCGCCCAAGCTCCCTTATGCTCTCCGGCTGGTCTTTCCCTCGCCTCGGGGCCTTACATGACGATCCGCCTATCGCTATTCCTGCTGAGCCTGGTCGGAGGATGCCAAACTCCGCCACCACCTCCTAAGGAAATCGACGGCCAGGCAGCCCTGGCGTACGTCAAAACGCAAGTCGGATTCGGCCCGCGAATTCCGGGCACCGACGGCCATCGGAGGACATCGGCCTGGCTCGACAGCTTGCTCCGCATCCGGGCCGATTCGGTCGTCGTTCAGTCGTGGACCCACCGGACTCGGCTGGGCGATACCCTGCCAATGAAAAACCTGATCGCTCGGTTCAACCCCGCAGCAACCCGACGGTTCCTGTTCCTCGCCCATTGGGATACGAGGCCGGTGGCTGACCAGGATACCGGGGCCCGGGCCAAGCAACCGATTCCCGGCGCCAACGACGGTGGCTCGGGGGTCGCGGTGCTCCTCTCGATGGCGGATGCGCTCAAGAAGGCCCCGCCAACGATCGGAGTGGACCTCCTGTTCGTCGACGGGGAGGATTTTGGGGTGTTTAGCGAGGAAGTCGACGTGTTGATTGGTTCGAAACACTACGCCGCCAACCCGGTCGCCGGCCCGGTACCGGAATACGCCGTCCTTCTCGACATGGTCGGCGGCAAGGGCGCGGTGTTCAGAAAAGAGGGGTACTCGGTCACGGCGGCGCCGAGTGTGGTCGATCAGGTCTGGTCGACCGCCTCCCGGCTTGGCCTGAGCAACTATTTCCTCAACGAAACGGGCGGTTCCATTACGGACGACCACATCCCGCTCCAGCAAGCGGGCATCAAGGCCATTGACGTGATCGCCGAATTCGGCAGCGGGACGACGTTTCCGTACTGGCATACCACCGGCGACACCCCGGACAAGCTGTCGGCTGAGACCCTGGCCGCTGTCGGCGACGTGATGATCACGCTGATCCGGGAGGCGAAGGTCGTCAGGTAATCGCGTAGATATGGCCTGGTGTCGCGATGATTTGGTTGTCGGGGCGCCAGCCCACCGTTCTACCTTGGCGGATGACACCTCACGAACGATTTGCGATCGTCTCCCTGCTCGTCACGGCGTTGGCCGGCCACGGTATCCGTCGTTTCCTGCTCGACGACACCGAGGCGCCCGGCCAGCTCGCCCTGGTGTCGACCGCCCCGGCGGCCCGATTGATCGACCAGCGGGCCCGAGTCGCCAGGCTAGCCCGGCCCCTCACCCCGATCGAACGGATTGATCTCAATCGGGCCGGGCCCGAGGAAATCGCTCGGCTTCCGAAAATCGGGGTACCGTTAGCCAAGGCCATCATCAAACGGCGGGCGGCAACCGGCGGCTTTGGATCAATGTCGGAGGTCGATGCCGTGCCCGGGGTCGGACCTGGCCTTTTGGCCCAAATCCAGCCCCACATCACACTCGGCGATACCGATCGGGTTCGGGCCGCTCGGACCACCGACCCCAGGCCCGTGCTGCCTCCGGTGGTGCTGGTGGGGTCTCCGCGGGCCGCCCGATCCCGGGTTGGGGATCGGGCGGTTTCGGGGCCTGTTCACCTCAATTCCGCGACCCAAGCGGAGCTCGAAACCCTGTCGGGAATCGGCCCCGGCCGGGCCAAACGGATCCTGGCATATCGCCAAACCTACGGGCCATTCGCGTCGGCGGCGGACCTCGGAAAAGTTCCTGGAATACCCCCCAAGTTAGTAACTCAGCTAGTGCCACAAGTTGTGGTCCCGTGAGCGGATAGGGGGCTTGGCATCGGTTTGGATCTAAGGAAAAGGACCCCCCCGGGTTGGACGGCGCAATTCTTTGCCTTAGGGGGGCTCCAGGCTCTACCCCAAGGAGGGGTCAACCGACCCATGGCCAGCGCAGCAGCAGCACCGGGAATTGGCGATCGCTTAGGTGAGATTCTCCTGACGGAGAACCTCGTCACTCGCGAGCAGCTTTCTCAGGCGCTGGCCGAGCAGAAGTCCACGGGCCATCGCCTTGGATTTGTCTTGGTCAAGCAGGGAGCCCTCCCGGAGGTCGAGGTTACCAAGGTGCTGGCCCGCCAGCACCGGATGCCGGCGGTGGACCTGTCTCGGTTCGAGGTCGATCCGAAGATCCTCAAGCTGATTCCGTCGGATGTCGCCAAAAAGCACTGTGTCCTTCCGCTCAAGCGCGAGGGCCGCACGTTGACCGTGGCCATGGCGGACCCGACCGATCACGGCCTCCTCCAAGACCTCAAGTTCATTACCCGATTCGATCTATTCCCGGTCCTAGCCGGCGAGTATACCCTTCGCAATCTGATCGACAAGTATTACGAATCGGTCGAGGAAACCCAGCAGGCCCAGCTCCAGGAAATCCTCAAGGACATGGAAGGGCTTGGGCTGACCGACGATCTTGAGTTGGTCCAGGAGGAAGAAGATGAGAACGTCAGTCAGGCGCAAATCAACGACGCGCCGGTCGTCAAGCTCATCAACGGAATCTTGACCGACGCGGTCAAGCGGGGCGCCTCGGACATCCACGTGGAATGTTTCGAGCACGAGCTCAGGGTTCGGTACCGGATCGACGGCGTGCTCCATGAAGTCATGAAGCCGCCGATCCGGTTGCGGGCCGCCCTGATCTCGCGGATTAAGATCCTGTCGTCGCTCAACATTGCCGAACGCCGGGTCCCGCAAGACGGCCGCCTCAAGCTCAAGATGGGTCCCAGGGTCATCGACTTCCGGGTGTCGACGCTGCCTTGCCTGTTCGGCGAGAAGATTGTGCTCCGGATCCTCGACAAGGGCAACTTGACACTCGACCTCAGCAAGTTCGGATTCGAGCCAAAGGCCGAGGGCGAGTTGATGAAGGCGATCTTGAATCCGTACGGGATGGTGTTGGTCACCGGCCCGACGGGGTCCGGCAAAACGACGACGCTCTATTCCGCACTGTCCCGGATCAATACCATCGAAACCAACATCATGACGGCCGAAGACCCGGTCGAATACAACTTGATGGGTATCAATCAGGTCCAGGTCCGGCCCGACATCGGGTTGACGTTCGCGGCGGCGTTGAAAGCGTTTTTGCGCCAAGACCCGAACGTCATCATGATCGGCGAAATCCGAGATTTGGAAACCGGCGGCATCGGGATCAAGGCGGCATTGACCGGCCACTTGGTGTTGTCGACCCTTCACACCAACGATGCTCCGAGCACCATTACCCGGATGATCGACATGGGGATCGAGCCGTTCAACGTGTCGGCGGCCGTCAACCTGGTCGTGGCCCAGCGGTTGGTGCGACGGATTTGCTCTGGCTGCAAGGCGCCGGCGAAGTACAAAGACGAGGAACTTCGCGCGATCAATGAAAACCTCGATATTGCGCGTGCCTTGCCCTACATGAAGGGCACCGGGTGTGATACGTGCGGGGGCACCGGGTACAAGGGGCGGGCCGGGATCTACGAGGTCATGTCGATGACCAATGAGCTTCGCCGGATGATCCTTCGTGGCGCCTCAGTGGCCGAGTTGCGGGACCAGGCGGTCGCGGACGGCATGCTCACGTTGCGGATGGATGGGATCAAAAAGATCGAGCGAGGCGTGACCACCCTCGAGGAAGTGGTCAAGGAGACTGCATCATGAGCGAACAAGACGTGCGTCTGAACGATGCGGGCTCGCCCAGCGACGGCCGCAATCGTTTGAACCTCCGATCGCTGCTCCAGGAAATGATCGACCGAGAGGCCTCGGACCTTCATGTCACGGCGGGCGAGCGCCCCAAGCTTCGGGTTGACGGCGACATCCTCGACTCGGGCGTCGACCACGTGATGACGCCCAAGGATACCCTTCAATTGGCCTACTCGGTGCTGACCGAAAGCCAGAAGAAGCGGTTTGAGCTCGAGGACGAGCTCGACTTCTCGTTCGGGATTCAGAACCTGGCCCGGTTCCGCGGCAATGTGTTCAAGCAGCGGGGCTGTGTGGCCATGGTGCTTCGGATGATTCCGTTCTCGGTCCGGACATTCGACGAGCTTGGACTCCCGCCGGTCATGGCGAAGTTGGCGGAGCGCCCCCGGGGCCTGATCCTGGTCACCGGCCCAACCGGCTCTGGTAAATCGACGACCCTGGCCGCCGTGATCGACAAGATCAACAAGGAGCGGAAGAGTCACATCATCACGGTGGAGGATCCGATCGAGTTTATCCACCGCCACCAAAGTTGTATCGTCAATCAGCGGGAAATCGGGACCGATACGAAGTCCTTTGCCACGGCGCTCAAGTACGCGCTCCGCGAGGACCCGGACGTCATTCTGGTCGGCGAAATGCGCGATCTGGAAACGATCGCGGCGGCGCTGACCATCGCGGAAACCGGCCACTTGGTCTTGGCGACGCTCCACACCAATTCGGCGGCCGAGTCGATCAATCGAATGATCGACGTCTTCCCGTCCAACCAGCAGTCACAGATTCGGGCCCAGCTTGCCTTCGTCCTCGAGGGCGTTATTACCCAGACCCTGCTCCAACGAACCCGGGGTAAGGGGCGGGTCATGGCCTGCGAAATCATGATCGCCACGCCCGCCATCCGGGCGCTGATCCGGGACGACAAGATTCACCAGATCTATTCGGCGCTTCAGTCCGGCAAGAAGCACGGCATGCAGACCATGACCGATGCGCTCTATCAGCTGTACATGAATCGTGAGGCTCCGAAAGATGAATGCCTCCGAGTCGCCAGCGATCCCAATGAGTTCTTGCGGATGATCGGCGAAAAACCGTTGGAAGAACAGGCAATTGTGGACGTTCCCGGGCAGGGCAAGGCCGAGCGGGCGTTAGCCCGCCGATAAACCAGGTGAGGTAGCACATGGCAGTCTTTGAATACACGGCCAAGAACACCACCAGCGGCCAAATCATGAAGGGGACCCTCGACGTAGCTGGTAAGGACGACGTGATGGCCTACCTCAAAAAGAACCGGATGTTGCTCGTGACGGTCCGCGAGCAACCGAAGGCGCTGGCGTTCAAGATGCCGGGGTCCGGGGGCGTCAGCACCCGGGACCTCGTGATCTTCACTCGGCAGTTTGCGACCATGATCAACGCCGGCTTGCCGTTGGTCCAGTCACTGACCATTCTCGCGCAGCAGACCGAGAACAAGGCGCTGAAAGACGTGGTCAAACAGGTCGTCTACGATGTCGAAGCCGGTAACACCCTGGCCGATGCGTTTCGGAAGCATCCAAAGGCGTTTCCGGACCTTTACGTCAACATGGTCGCCGCCGGCGAAGCCGGCGGTATTCTCGATACGATCCTGCTTCGGCTGGCCACCTTCCTGGAAAAGAGCGATGCGCTGATCCGGAAGGTGAAGGGTGCGATGGTGTATCCGGTGGTCATCATCTCCGTGGCGGTCATCGCCATTGCCGTGCTGCTGATCTTCGTCATCCCGACCTTCGAAAGCATGTTCGCCTCCGTGAACATGGAACTGCCGATGCCAACCCGGATCGTGATCGGGGCTTCCAAAATCCTGACCGGGTGGTGGTGGGCGATCATCGCCGGCATTGCGGCCGTGGCCTTCATGGCCCGGCGTTACTACCTGACGCCGGATGGCCGGAAGAACGTGGATGGCGCCCTGCTCAACGCCCCGGTGTTGGGCGATCTGTTGCGGAAATCAGCGGTCTCGCGGTTTACCCGGACGCTAGGCACCCTGATCTCGTCAGGCGTGTCGATTCTCGACGGCCTGGAAATCACGGCCAAGACCGCCGGTAACCGAGTCATTCACGATGCCGTCATGCAGTCGCGTGCGTCGATCGCCGGCGGTGAAACGATTGCCGGGCCGCTTGAGGCGTCGAAGGTGTTCCCGCCGATGGTGATCTCGATGATCGCGGTCGGAGAACAAACCGGCGGACTCGACGAAATGCTCTCCAAGATCGCCGACTTCTACGACGCCGAAGTGGACGTCGCGGTCAGCGCCTTACTCAGCTTGATGGAACCGATCATGATCGTCGTCCTTGGCGTCGTGGTCGGCGGCATGGTCGTAGCGATGTATCTCCCGATCTTCGACATGGTGAACGCGGTCCAGTAGTCGACCGAAAAAACGTCAGTCGCCATGGGGGACGCGGGGGGCCGGTGGACAACCGGCCCCCCGTGGTTTTGGGGGGTCCTTGCGGGAACCCGGTTTTGGGCGATCTTCTCGCCAGGGCCATTTTGCCCCCGTTAGCCTCCCCAATCCGGAGTTACCTCGATGGACATCATGTCGTTGATCATTCAACTCGTTTCTGGCGCCGCAGGTGGTAACCTCGGCGGCCTGCTCAACAAGGCCAAGAGTCTTGGTCCGCTGCTCAACTCGGTGCTTGGCGCCGTCGGCGGTTTGGGCGGCGGCCAGTTGTTGGGTGGTCCGCTCAGCAGTATCCTCGGTGGAGCCACCGGCGGTAGCGTCGGCGGGTCGGCCCTGGTCGGTCTGTTGCTTCCGATGATCGTCGGGATGCTCAAGAAGAAGGCGGCGTAGCCGCGAGTCGTGGTTTGGAGATATGAAGGCCGGCTTCGCGCCGGCCTTCTTTTTTTTCATTTCCACTCGGGTGCTCCCTCAGTCCTTGTAGGGGTCGACCTCGTCCGCGCCGGCCATCACGACCACCAGCGGTCGAAGCGTGTGGATGACCTCAATCGTGTTGCCCTGGGCGGCGAGTACGTCGGGAAGCCGGCGGTAGGCGTGGGGACTCTCGTCGAGGCCGCCGCCCCGGAGAACGACACCCTTGTCCCGAATCCAACGGTCCATCATGTCCGGGGTAACCCGTCCCGGCGAGAGCACTTTGCCCCGGCGGTTCCGCCGCCCAGCCGCCGCCGTACGCGACATGACCCGCCCGGCGCCGTGGACGGTCGAAAACAGCGCTTCCTCCTGTAGCCGTTGGGTGTCGCGGTCCGCTCCCGCCTTACCCTGGACGATCACCGCGTCGTCGCCCATCGAGCCACCGACGAACCCGCGCTGCCCAGGGAATGCCGGTGTCGCGCCCTTGCGCACGACGATGAGTTCCTCGCCGCCATGGGATTCCTTCCAGGCGAAGTTGTGGTGATTGTGGACCAAATCCACCTCGCGGCCTCCCAGGATCGCGACGACCTTTCGCGCCACCCATTCGCGGCCGGCATAGGCGTACCGCCCGGCCAAGTTCATCAGCGCCCAGTAGTCGTGGCCAAGGGCGGACCCAAGGTCGAACAGCACCTCGCGTTCCGGCACTCGATCGCCCCATTGAGCATCCTGGCCTAACGCGAGGAACCCGGCGGCCACGGCATGGCCGAATCCTCGGCTGCCGAAATGGACGCCGACCCAAATCTGGCCCGCTTCGTCGCCGAAGACGTCGACGTAGTGGTTCCCACTCCCCACGGTCCCCAGCTGCTCGCGGGCTCGATCCTTGAGCGCAATCCGATAGGGCGCCGGCACCGCCTCCCAGGCGGGGTCGTCGAACAGTGGGTGGTCGACCGGGGCGTCATCGGCTCGGTTCTTTCGCCCGACCCCAAAGCTGACCTGCCCGGCGATTCGGTCGCCGAGGTCTCGCAGGGTGGCCCCGAGCTGGCTCGGCCGCTTCGCCAAGTCGGCAGTGGTAAGGTCGGTTTGAATCGCGGCGTTGCCGCAGGCGATGTCGAAGCCGACCCCCACCACCGACACCTGGTTCAGGTATGCCGCGACGCCCCCGATCGGCATGATGTAGCCCACGTGGCCGTCGGCCATCAGGGCTGCCCGTCGGGCTCGGCCGGCGACGTCGGCGAGTTGCCGCAGGGTGTTCTCCTCATGGGCCCCGAAGATCTTCACCTTACACCTCCTGGAACTCCGGTACCGGGGAGTTCTCAGGCTCCCCGGCCGGCTCGGCCTTACGGTTTGCTGGATCCGGCGCCGACGTGGCTTTGGATCGGCCCCCGGCGCTTGGGCGCGGGAGCGGTTGCTGTGGTTGTCGCGACGGGACATAGATTGTGGGTTTCAACATGGTCGTGCCTCTTTCGTCGATCCTGAGTACTGGCTACAAACACCGCGCCCCACCTGGCGTCGGAAGCAAGGTGGGGCGCTGAAACAACATCGGCGTTATGCAAACGCTTACGACGGATCAGGCCTCCACCGAGACGAACGACCGGCACCGGGGAGCTCCCGCGCCTTTCTGGTCGTTTTCCGACTCTGACTAAACTGCATGGTGATCTCCGTCACAAATCGTACGCTGCATAACGCTCGAACAACGGACGCGCACAGTAAGAAGTTCCTCGTGGTTTGTCAACCGTTTCGTCCGCGTTGTCCACTTGTCGTCCTGTCGATCGTCTTATCTTTCGGACGACACTCTTACCAGGGGCACTGATGGCGCGGATCACGACAATCGTACCAGGACTCATGGCTATTGGGCTCGGGCTCATTGGGGCTGGCTCGGCCTCGGCGCAGACCAGAGGGGTCGAGTTCACCGGTTTCGGCGGGCTTTACGCTCCGACGACGACTGGAGGGCTTGAGGGTACCAGGGCGGCGCTTCGCCGAGGCTCGCTCGCCTTTGGCGGTCGAGTGACCTACTGGACTGGGAAGGCCCTTGGCCTTGAAGTCACGGGGGCCTTTTCACCAGCCCGGATCCGGGTCTCGGGCGCGGTCGGCCAATTTCCTCGGAGCACCGCCGTGGCCCTTGGCTCCGGTAAGGTCATCTTCAATCTGACGCCCGGCAGCAAGCTCATCGGGATCGCCCTCGGCGGCGGCGTCGCCGGCGTCCACGCCGCGAAGTCGGTGGCCGACCGGAATAGCTCCCAAACGGACATTGGCGGCGTCGCCGACGTCGCGCTCCGGCTCCACCTGGGCGATAACGTCGCCCTTCGGGCCGATTTCGAGGACTACTTCTACAACGGCAACTTCGGGCGGGGGGCAAAGTTCACCCAGGACCTCGTCGTGTCAGCCGGCCTCGCCGTCAGATTCTAGTCGGAATCCCCAGGGATGGGGCCCCAAGCGCCGAGCCGAGGTGGATTGACATAGGGTAGGGGGGTATGGTACCATCCTCAATGGCCGAGACGATAACGCTTCCGGTGACGGGGATGACCTGCGCGGCATGTCAGGCCCGGGTGCAGCGGACGCTCGAGCGAGCGCCCGGTGTCGACCTCGCGGCCGTCAACCTGATGCTGCATTCGGCGACTGTTCGCTTCGATCCGGCCACCACGACACCTGAGCGGTTGGTCGAGATGATCCGGGAATCGGGGTACGGTGCCGAGCTTCCCGTCGTGGGCCAGACCGCCGAGGACGCCCACGGCAAACTCGAACGCGATCAAGATCAGGAGTACCGCGGGTACCGGACCAAGGCCCTGGTCAGCGTTGGGTTAGGTCTGGTGGCCATGGTTGTGTCGATGCCGTTGATGCGGGGCGCCCACGCCGGGATGGACCCGGTCATGCGTTGGGCGGCGCGGTGGCTCAATCCTCCACTCGAGTTTGCGTTGCCGTGGCTCTACCGCATCGAAGCGGGCGCCCTCCGCTTCGGGTTGCTCGTTGCGACAGTGGTGGTCATGGCGTGGGCCGGTCGTCACTTTTATGTCGGTGCGTGGTCGGCGTTCCGGCACCGGACTGCCAACATGAATACCCTCGTCGCCCTCGGCACTGGGGCGGCGTTCGCGTTCAGCGTGTTTGCGACCGTGGCGCCAGGAGTATTTGAGCGCAACGGGCTTCCCGCCGATGTGTATTACGAGGCGGTGATTCTCATTCTCGGCCTGCTGCTCCTCGGCCATGCGCTCGAGTCACGAGCCAAGCGGCAGACGAGTCACGCGCTGCGACGGTTGATCGATCTGAGTCCGAAGCGAGCCCGGGTGCGGCGGAACGGCCACGAGCTCGACCTCCCGCTTGAGGAGGTCCGGGTTGGGGATCTGGTGCTGATCCGACCCGGCGAGCGGGTTCCGGTCGACGGCGTGGTTACTTCCGGGATCACCGACGTCGACGAGTCGATGGTGACCGGCGAGTCGGTGTCGGTGCCGAAAGGGGCCGGCGATCGGATCATCGGAGGGACGATCAATCGGACCGGGGCCCTCGAATTCACGGTCTCGGCGGTCGGCTCGGGTACCGTGTTGTCACGGATCGTGGCGATGATGCGGGAGGCCCAATCGACTCGGGCACCGATCCAACGGATGGCCGACCGGATCAGCGCCATTTTTGTCCCCATCGTCGTCGCGATCGCCGCCCTCACCTTCGTCGTCTGGTACCTGGCGGCCGACACCGCCCCGGTCGTCCGGGGTCTCACGGCCGCGATTTCGGTCCTGATCATTGCCTGTCCCTGTGCCATGGGGCTGGCGGTGCCGACCGCCGTGATGGTCGCCACTGGGAAGGGTGCTGAGCTTGGAATATTGATCAAGGGTGGCGAGGCGCTCGAACGGGCCGGCGGTTTGGATGTGCTGCTCTTGGACAAAACCGGCACCATAACGTTAGGCAAGCCGAGGGTGATATCGGTGTCGTCAGAGGAGGCCCTCGCGGCGGCGGCGGCGGTCGAGCAGCATTCCGAACACCCGCTGGCCACGGCCATTCTCCAGGCCGCTCGCGACCGAGGCGTCGTTCTCCCTCCGGTCGTCGGATTCAACGCCCTCGCGGGGCTCGGCGCGGTCGGGGTGATCGACGGCGCCACGGTGGCCGTCGGCAACGGCCGGTTGATGGAGAGTTACGCCGTCCGAGTCGATCCGACCATCGCGCCGGCCGACGGGACCACGGTGTTTGTCGCCAGCAACGGAGTGCTGCTCGGCTTCCTGACGCTGGCGGATGCGCCCCGGCCGAGTTCGAAGGGCGCGGTGGCTCGTCTCCAGTCGATGGGGCTCTCGGTCGCCATGGTGACTGGGGACCGCCGACCCGTAGCCTTGGCCATCGGTCGTGACGTGGGGA
>JAYVJS010000429.1:0-2400 GCA_043769075.1 Gemmatimonadota bacterium
GAGATTTCGGCGCTCCAGCTCGAACGGCTCCAATGGTCGTTGGCCCACGCCTATGACAACGTGCCCCACTACCGGGCAAAGTTCGAGCATCACAACGTCCATCCGAGTGACCTCAAGACCCTCGATGACTTGGCCCGGTTCCCTTGTACGGCCAAGGAGGATCTGCGGGAGACCTTTCCCTTCGGGATGTTCGCCGTGCCCCGAGAGAAGGTGATGCGGATCCACGCGTCATCCGGCACCACCGGCAAGCCGACCGTGGTGGGCTACACGGCCAAGGATATCGAGACCTGGTCTAAGCTGGTCGCCCGGTCGATCCGCGCCGCCGGCGGTCGCAAAGGCGACATCGTCCAAGTGACCTACGGCTACGGCCTCTTTACCGGGGGCCTCGGCGCGCACTATGGTGCCGAGCGGTTGGGCTGCACGGTCATCCCGATGTCCGGCGGCCAGACCGACAAGCAAATCCAAATGATTCAGGACCTCCGTCCCGACATCATCATGTGTACCCCCTCGTATTTGCTGGTCATTGCCGACGAATGCCAGCGGCTCGGCATTGACGCTCATATGCTTTCGCTCAAGGTGGGGATCCACGGCGCGGAGCCTTGGACCGAAGAAATGCGGCGGGAAATCGAAGACCGGTTTGCGATCGACGCGGTCGATATCTACGGCTTATCGGAGGTGATGGGCCCAGGCGTGGCCTGCGAGTGCCTCGAAGCCAAAGATGGTCTTACGCTCTGGGAAGACCATTTCTACCCGGAGATCATCGACCCCCACACCGGGGAAACGCTACCCGACGGCACCCCCGGCGAACTGGTCCTGACCTCACTGACGAAGGAAGCACTCCCCGTCATTCGTTACCGGACCCGCGATTTGACGACGCTGTTGCCCGGTACGGCCCGAAGCATGCGCCGTCTGGTTCGGATTACCGGCCGGAGTGACGACATGCTGATCATCCGCGGCATCAACGTGTTCCCCTCGCAAATCGAGGAATACATCCTCAAGATCGGCCTCTACTGCCCCCACTACTTGCTGGAGGTTCGCCGCGAGGGGCGGCTCGACACCCTCGACGTCGTGGTAGAACCGAAGGACGACACCATCTCGCCCCAGGCTGCCCAACAAGGCGCCCAAATCCTGGCTCACGACATCAAGACTTTTATTGGTGTCGCCACGACCGTCCGAGTCGAGCCCCAGGGCACCATCGCCCGCTCCCAAGGCAAAGCCCGCCGCGTCCTCGACCTCCGCTAGGCGAGGGCCGAGCAAAAAAAAGGGGCCGGAGACGTCCGGCCCCCCATACAGATACCGCAACCGTCGCGGGCTACTTCAGGTGCTTGTTTACCAGCTTGGTCATTTCGAACATGTTGACCGTGGCCTTGCCGCCGAAGACCGCCTTCAAGGCAGCGTCTCCGTTGATGTTCCGCCGGTTCTTCTTGTCCTGCAGGTCGTTCTTCTTGATGTAGGCCCACAGCTTCTTGGTGACTTCGGTCCGGGGCAACGGCTTCGAACCAACCACCTCGGCGAGCTTGTCGCTCGGGGTCATCGGCTTCATGAAGGCAGCAGACGGCTTGCGTTTCGCGGCCGGCTTCTTCGCTGCCTTCTTCGGAGCTGCCTTCTTCGGGGCCGCCTTCTTGGCGGGTTTCTTCTTGGCTGCCATGCTTTCTCCTGGGAAAAGGACACGTTCGTACTACTTCGGGGTTCGACTTCCGAGGGAAAATCTAAGAAGCCTCCCCGGGAACACAATAGGGAAAATGGCATTTTCCCCCTAAATTCCCCTCGGAAACCCCTCGGAGCCCCCTATGACAGCCGTTTCGTACGTCTCAGGCCCCTCGACGGCCCCGCTAATCGGCCGGACGATCGGGGCGGAATTGGACCGAGTAGCCCGGGAAACCCCGGGGGCGCTGGCCGTGGTGAGCCGCCATCAAGGGGTCCGGTTCTCCTATGGAGAACTCCATGAAACCGTGGAGCGGGCCGCGCGGGCGTTCCTTTCCCTCGGGGTGGAGAAGGGCGACCGGGTGGGCATCTGGGCCGGGAACTGCGTTGAGTGGCTGATCGTCCAGTACGCCACCGCGAAGGTCGGAGCCGTGTTGGTCAACGTGAACCCCGCCTACCGCCGCCACGAACTCGAGTACGCCCTGGGGAAATCGGCCGTGACGGTCTTGGTGGCCGCCCGGAACTTCCGGCAAACCGACTATCTCGAAATGCTCCGGGCGGTGACGCCCGAGCTCCCGTCGCTCCGGGCCACCGTCCTCCTGGGCGAGGGAACGGCCGGGATGCTCGGTTGGGAGGAGTTCCTCGACGGCGGTGGGCCCGCCCTCGCGGCCAAGCTCCGGGATCGGGAGTCGGAACTCGATTTCGACGACCCGATCAACATCCAGTACACCTCAGGGACGACCGGATTCCCCAAGG
>JAYVJS010000430.1:0-5309 GCA_043769075.1 Gemmatimonadota bacterium
CGATGGGGTACGGAGCTACGCGCTCGCACGGCAAGGGCGGGCGATCGACTTGAAGCCGGCCACTGTGTCGGTCGAGTCCGTTACGCTCCTTGAGTACACCCCGCCGACCTTGGTCTGGCGAGCGACGGTGGGCCCGGGGACCTATCTCCGGTCGATGGCCCGAGATTTGGGCGAAGCGTTAGGTACGGGCGGTCATTTGCAGGAGCTCCGGCGCGAGTCGGTTGGCCCCTTTGCGGTAGGCGACGCGATCCCGCTCCACCTGGTCTCGGGCACCGAGCCACTGATCGACCCACTCGCGCTCCTCGGCGGAATGCCGCAGGTCTCGGTCTCAGATGGGGACGCGGTCCGGATCCGTCACGGTCAGCGGGTCGGTCCGACCGACCGCTCTGGGTCCGCGGCGCTGGTCCTGAATGGACGGCTGGTGGCCGTCGCGGCGGCCGCGAACGGGGCCTGGCAACCGGTCGTCGTGATGGCGGCGTGAGCTCGCTACCGACCTTGCCCAACGGCACCGTAGTCACGGTGGGGACCTTCGATGGGGTCCACCTCGGGCATCGGAGGGTGTTGGAAGACTTGGTGGCGCGGGCTCGGGCCCAGAATCGGGCCAGCGTGCTGGTGACTTTCGAGCCTCATCCGCTGGAGGTGCTTCGGCCGAGTTTGGCGCCCCGACGGCTGACCACGGCGACGGAACGATCGGCCGCGTTGGCCGAAACCGACCTCGACTATCTGGTGGTCGTCGAGTTCGACCCGGCCCTCGCGGCGCTTTCGCCGGAGGCGTTCGTCCGGTCGGTCTTGCTCGACCGGTGCCAGATGGCGGAACTGGTCGTCGGCCACGATCATGGGTTCGGGCGAGGGCGATCTGGTGATCTCAGTACCTTGCGAGCCCTCGGAGCCACCCACCGGTTTCGAGTTGAGTCGATCGCCCCGGTGAGTGGGGCCGATGGCGCGGTGATTTCGAGCAGTGGGATCCGTCAGGCCGTCCAGATCGGCAACCTGGCCGAGGCGGCGCGGGGCCTTGGTCGGCCCTATCGGGTCTCAGGCCGGGTCGAGCGAGGGGCGGAGCGGGGACGCACCATCGGAGTGCCGACCGTGAACCTGGCGCCTCCCGAGGGTAAATTGCTGCCCCCTGACGGCGTTTATGCCGTCCGGGTCGAATGGGGCGGGGGCGTAGCGGGTGGGATGATGAATCAAGGGAGTCGCCCGACGGTGGGCGACGGGCGCCGCTGGCTGGAGGCCCACCTCTTTGATTTCGACGGGGATCTGTACGGACGAGAGATCCGGATCGAATGGGTCGCTCAACTCCGGACGATCCAGCGGTTCGATTCGCTCGATGCGCTTCGGGCCCAACTCGAGCATGATCGGCGCGCCGCACGAGCGGCGCTCGAGGCTTCGAGAGACCTTTAACGTGGTGTAGGAACGATGTTCACCAATCTTCGGAATCGTTTCATCGTCATCGCGATCTTGATCGTGGGCGCCGGGTTGTCGTTGTGGAACAACAAGCGGATCACCACGAACCCGACGCAGGCCGGATCGATCGTCAACTTGGGTCTTGACCTCCAGGGCGGGATGCACCTCGGTCTCGAATTGGACCAGTCTGAGCGCACCTCCGCCGATCCAGCCAAGGATCTCGACCTCGCGTTGACCGTGCTCCGAAAGCGGGTCGATGAATTCGGGGTGGCGGAGCCGCTGATTCAAAAGGTCGGCACCGACCGGATCGTCGTCGAATTGCCCGGTCTCCGCGATCCCGAGCGGGCCAAGGCCGTGGTGCAACGGGCGGCGTTTCTCGAATTCCGGATTACCGACAAAACTCAGGCCTTCGAGAAGGTCCTCCCGGCGATGGATCGGGCCCTCCGCGACCTCGGTATCACTGCGGCCGCGGCAGGACTCTCTGACAAGCCGTCGGCGGTCCAAGAACTGCTCGGGGGCGACACGGCCACGAAGGCTGGGGCCGCCGATACCACGACGGTGAAGGGCGGGGTATTGGCGTCGCTGATCGAGTCGGCCGGCGTGGCCGGCCTCCAGCCGATGCCGGGCGAGTATGCGGTCAAAGAAAGCGCCAAACACTACACCGACAGCCTCCTCCATCTGCCCTCGGTACGTCGGCTCTGGCCCCGAAACATCGATTTCCGTTGGGCCGCGCAGGCCACCCAGGTCGGAACCGCGGGCTACCGCCTCCTCTATGTCCTGGAGGAAAAGCCGATCATCACCGGGGCCAGTCTGGTCAACGCAACCGCCCAAGTCGACCCGCTGACCAATGGCGCCGAGGTGAATTTCGAGTTGGACCGGGCCGGCGGGCGCAAGTTCGGCCAGGAAACCGGTAAGCATGTCGGCGACTACATGGCGATCCTGCTGGATAACGCCGCCCAGGGCCGGCCACCAGTCATTCAGAGCCGGATCGACCGCCAGGGCCGGATTCAGCTCGGCGGACGGTCGTTGCAGGAAGCCCAAGACCTGGCCCTGACCCTTCGGGCTGGCGCGCTCCCGACTCCGCTCAAGATCGTCGAAGAACGCCAAGTCGGTCCGACGCTCGGCCGCGATTCGATTCGGAGCGGGATCATCGCGGGCGCCGTCGGCACCGCCTTGGTCGTCCTGATTATGCTTGGGTACTACGCCTTGAGCGGTGCCTTGGCGGTCGTGGCCCTGATGGTTTACGGCCTGCTGACCATTGGGACGCTCGCGATGTTCGGCGCGACTCTCACGCTGCCGGGGTTGGCCGGGTTCATTCTCTCGATCGGCATCGCGGTCGACGCGAACGTCTTGATCTTCGAACGGATCCGCGAAGAACTGGCGCTTGGCAAGACCGTCCGGCTTTCAATCGACGAGGGCTTCCGTCACGCCATGCCGGCCATCATCGACTCGAACCTGAGCACGGTGCTGACCGCACTGTTCCTGTTCCAATTCGGCACCGGTCCGGTCAAAGGGTTCGCGCTCACCCTGATCGTCGGCATTTTCGCGTCGATGTTGACGGCTGTTTTCGTGACCCGGACCTTCTACCTCTGGTGGCAAGCCCGGAACCCCGATGCGACGACACTCTCGGTCGGATCGATTCGGTGGTTCAAGGATGCCAACTATGATTTCATCTCGGTCCGGAAGTACGCCTACGGCCTGACCGCAGCCATCCTGGTCCTCGGGGTTGGTTTGCTACTGTTCCGCGGGATCAACTACAGCGTCGAGTTTACCGGCGGCACCCTGCTCCAAATCGAAGCCGATCCAAGCGTCACCGACGAGACCATCCGCAGTGGCTTGCCCGGTGCCGACGTCTCGGGGTTCGGGAAGCCGGGCGAGTTCGTGGTCCGAACCAGGGTTGCCAAGACCGGGTCGGACGCCAACGACACCCAGGCGGCGGCCGCCGTCGTGAAAGCCGGACTCACCAAGGTCCTCGGCGAAAACAAGTTCAAGATTAGCCGAACTGAGGCGGTCGGGGCGAAGGTAGGCGGCGAACTCCAGACCCAGGCATTCTTCGCCATCTTCCTCTCGTTCTTCGCCGTGCTGGCCTATTTGGCCTATCGGTTCGAATGGCGGTTCGGTTTGGCGGCGGTCGTTGCCACGGCCCATGACGTGTTGACCACCATCGCCTTTGTGGCGTTTATCAAGCTCGAAGTCAGCTTGGTGGTCGTGGCGGCGTTCTTGACCATGGTCGGGTACTCGCTCAACGACACCATCATCATCTTCGACCGGGCCCGCGAGAACCTCCACAAGTTCCGGCGTGACGACTTCGCCTCGATTCTCAACCGATCGATCAACGAAACGTTGCCCCGGAGTATTTTGACGCACGGCACCACCCTCGCAACCCTGCTGGCCCTGGCCATTTTCGGCGGCGAAGTGATCCGGCCGTTCGCCTTGGTGATGTTCTTCGGCGTCTTTACCGGCACCTTCTCATCGATCTTCATTGCGGCTCCGGTCCTCTTGTGGATCGAGGGCAAGTGGCCGCCGAAGGTCGGTGAGGGGATCGTCAGCGCTCGGACCGCCAAGAGCGCCCCGCCGGCGGAGCGGCGTCCTCAGCCGGTCGGGTAGCCGAACGGTTCGCCGGCTGGTGTCGCACCTCATCGACACGCACTGCCACCTCGGTGACCCGGCCTTCGCGGCTCTGGTCGGCGAGGTGGTCTCACGAATGGCGGCTGAGAATGTCCGCCATGCCGTGGTGATCGGTGAGTCCCCGGAGGCCCTTGAACGAGCCCTGGGGCTGGTCGACCGATTTCCAGAGACCCTGTCGGCCTCGGCCGGCATCCACCCCCATGAGGCGAAGCGTTGGACGCCGGAGGTGGCGGTCTGGCTGGCCGAGGCCCTCCAGGACCCTCGGGTGGTCGCGGCCGGGGAGATGGGCCTCGACTATCACTACGATTACTCGCCCCGTGATATTCAAAGGACGGCGTTCGAGGCACAGCTGGAGATTGCCCGGGGCGCCGCTCTGCCGGCCGTCATTCATGCCCGCGAAGCCGACGCCGACATGGCCGCCATTCTGGAAAACCACCCCGGAACCCTGGCCATCATGCATTCCTACTCGAGCGGCGCCGACTTGCTGCGGCGGGCCGTTGCGCTCGGGCACTACGTCAGCTTGAGCGGTATGATCACCTTCAAGTCCTGGCAACTCGACGACGCGGTCCGCGAGGTCCCGCTCGACCGCCTGCTGGTCGAGACCGACGCGCCGTACCTTGCGCCGGTCCCGTTTCGTGGCAAGCGCAACGAACCGGCGTATGTCAGAGCCACCGCCCGGCGGCTCGCGTCCGTGGTCGGCCAAGACGAAGACGCCATGGCCGCTATCTTGGTAGCTAACTCGGTTCGAGCCTTCGGGCCCCGGCTCCAACCGGTCTGAACTTTCAGAGGAGGTCCTTCGTGTCCGTGCCGTCAGACATCGCCATTGCCCAAGCCGCCAAGCCGCGCCCCATCGCCGAGGTGGCCGCCGAACTCGGATTGACGGCTGATGACATTCTCCCGTATGGGAAATACAAGGCCAAGATCACCCCGGAGGCTATCCGGGCCCGAACCCCCAAGGGCCGCTTAGTCCTCGTGACCGGGATCAGCCCAACCCCGGCCGGTGAAGGGAAGTCGACCGTCACCGTCGGACTCGGCCAGGCCCTCCGCCGGTTAGGCAAGAAGGTCGTGATCTGCATCCGCGAGCCGTCCCTCGGCCCGGTGTTCGGTGTCAAGGGCGGCGCCGCCGGCGGCGGCTATGCCCAGGTGATCCCGATGGATGAGATCAACCTCCACTTCACCGGGGACTTCCACGCCATTACCTCGGCGCATAACCTGCTGTCGGCGATGTTGGACAACCATCTCCATCACGGCAACGCCCTCGGCCTCGATACCCGCCG